>CAZPLX010000030.1:0-10219 GCA_964587345.1 uncultured bacterium | reverse complement strand
TGTTAAGGGCCTTTCCACCTCGATGATCATCAAGAAGATAGTGGGATTATACTCACCATAAACAGGTAAAACTGTTCCGGGTTTCGGGTTTAGAGTTTCGAGTTAACCCGAAACGCGAGACCCGAAACTCGAAACTACCCTCCCACAATCATTGTTCTCAGTTCCTGATTCCTCAGTAAGCATATGAATTGTGCAATCAATGCTTTTCACTTATACTCCTAACCGCGCGAATTATCTGCTCTCCATCTTCCATGCTGTTCATAATGCTGAAACTTACCCGTACGGCACCCTCAGGAAAGGTTCCCAGGAGTCTGTGGGCAAGGGGAGCACAATGAAGTCCAGGGCGAACGAGGAGCCCGTACTCATCCTCCAGATAAAGAGACAATTCCCCCGGATCGATCCCCTCTACGTTAAAAAGAACTACACCCACCATATCCTCCGATCTTGCGGGGCCGTACACGCGCACTCTGGGGATACTCGAAAGCCCGTCCCTTGTGAGATCCACCAGTGCCCTCTCGTGCTTCCACACGCTCTCCACCCCTCTCTCCATGACATAGTCGACGCCCCTTCTCAACCCTGCCATGCCGGGGGAGTTGATAGTTCCCGCCTCCAAACGGTCTGGAAGAAACATGGGATGCCTGTCATTTTCTGAGCGCGACCCTGTTCCTCCTTCGATCAGGGGAGCTACCTCTGCCCTCTCCCCTACAAAAAGAAATCCCGTTCCCTGGGGGCCGAAGAGTGATTTATGCCCCGACGAGGCAAGAAGATCGATAGACATTTTTTCAACATCGATATCGAGGATCCCTGCGCTCTGGGACGCATCGACGAGGAAGAGAAGATCTTTTTCCCTGCAAAGAGTTCCCACTACTTCTACGTTGTTGATTGCTCCAGTTACATTGGAGGCATGCATCAGAGCAACCAGTTTTGTGGAATTCCTGATCGACCTCGCCACATCGAGAGGATCTACCCTCCCTGTTTCATCCCCTTCCACGAAGGTTACACTCACCCCCCGATCCCGTAAGGTTCGAAGAGGCCTCAAAACGGAATTGTGTTCCATCACACTGGTAACCACGTGATCCCCCTCACACAGAGTGCCCTTCAGGGCTATATTGAGAGCCCACGTTGCATTTCCCGTGAGGATGATTCTTCTGCTCTCCTTAGTGCGCAAAAGGGAAGCAAGGGACTCCCTCGCTTCGAACACATCCCTCATCGATTCGTGGGAAAGAGAGTGGCCTGATCTGCCCGGATTGCCTGCTCGTAAGAGTGCCTCTGTTATTGCCTCGATTACCGGGCGCGGTTTTGGAAGAGACGTCGCCGCATTATCGAGATAGACTATCTTCCTCCCTCTCACTTCGATCATATTTCTTCCACTCTCGTATAAATCTTTCCCGCTCTCACATAATACTCTTTCGGATTATTATTACCGCATTTCAAGGTCTGAATGACTCGTATCCTCTCACTGTCATTCACCCTTATTGCCAGACCGCAGTCAGAGGTCAGTGAACGTGGAACAGGAATCAGCCTTATCACAATCCCTGCCCCCATCAGGATTTTTTCCGCCTTCATTACCTGGTAGGTTCCTTCAAATATGAGTATTCCTTCCACAATTCACCGAAAAATAGGTAATTTCAAGATATTTACGAAAAACGAGGATATCATATTGTAGTATAATTTTCCAAACTCTCAAGGAGTTAAAGAGTGGGAGGAACCCCGAACATTATCATTTCGGCAATTGGTCTTATCGCTTTCGCGATTAATATCCCTCTCGGATATTTGAGAACCGGGGTCAAGAAATTCTCTTTTCTCTGGTTTCTCTACATCCATCTCTCCATTCCCCTGATCGCCTACATGCGTATCAGGAACAGAGTCAACCTCATTACCATTCCCCTCTTTATCACTTCTGCTGTAGCAGGACAGCTTTTTGGGGGGAAAATGGGGAAAAGATGATGAAAACCGAGAAGATAGGTGTCACCATTCATGCCCTCCTCGACACTCTCGGGCTGGCAGATATAAGGAAATCCGCCCTCATTTTCTCCAGGTGGAAAGATATCGCAGGGGAACAACTGTTCGGAAAAGTGGAACCGGAAAGGTACAGAAGGGGTATTCTCCACCTGTCCGTGTCAAGTCACAGCTGGTCTCAGGAACTCCAGTTTCTCAAACCCCAGTTTATCGAGAAAATCAACTCCTTTCTCGGAGAAGAGGTCGTGAAGGACATTCGCTTCAAAGTAAGGGGCCGATAGAGATCTACTTCCTTCCTTTTTCCCGGAATATCTCCTGAATTTCTCTGGAAGAGTCCCCACCCTTCCCGTACAGATTCAGAGGAGTCAAAAAGCGTGTCTCTTTCTGCCTCCCCCTCATTCCCTTGATAAGAACGAGTTCCCCTTCACTACGGGGATGAGGGTGGACAAAGCGGGCGACGTTAACCTTCAAACCACACTCCATCAGTTTTCTGGAAAGGTAGAGGAACCTCCTCGCGGGGTAGACGAGAAAGAATGTTCCTCTCGGTTTCAAGAGGGTCCCGATGGTTTCACCGAGGGAAATGGGGCTGAGAAAGTATTCGTGTTTTGCCACCGCTTTTTCCCTGCTCGGGCTGATCTTCCCGGCAGAAAGTGGGCGGAAAGGAGGGTTGGATATAAAGGAGTCAAAGACGCCTCGAAAATCGGGTCCCAAATTCAGGAGGTCCTCTGTGATGATTTCGATCTTTCCCGATTGGTTGTTTGCCGAGACATTTTTTTCCGCCAGTCGGGCCAGTCCCTCCTGGATCTCAACGGCTACAATTTTCTTTACATCTTCACATAATTTAGCAAGTATGAGGGAGAGCACGCCGCAACCTGCTCCTCCATCGAGGAGGGTTCCCCTCACCCCTTCCTTCATGGCAAAATCGGCGAGGAGAATCGGCTCCAGGGAAAAGCGGTACCCCTTTTTGTGCTGTAAGAGAGATAGCCCTGCCAGGGTCAGGAAATCTCTTGTTATCTCCTCATCACGGGAGGTCATGAAGAGGAAATTTCCCTATCCTGTCCTCTTCTCCTACAGGGAAAAGGACGAGTCCCGTGAGAATTTTTGGAAAAAAATAGGTGGTTTTCTGGGGAAGGAGGAACCCTATCTTCGACACCTCCATAAACTGCTTCTTTGTCACCGGATTGAGATAGATAAATAGGTCGATTTCGCCCCTTCCAAGATCAGCGAGACCACCATCTCTTTCCTTATAAAAACGGATCGTTCCGCCAGTGGAAATCTCCTCCCGGGTGATGCCGAGTATCTTTTCGAGAAAGAGGGTATGGAGAATCGTGATATCGAGAGTTCTCACCTCCGGTGGGAGGTCGCTGAGAACTTCTCCCCTCTCCAAATCTTCTTCTCCCACTGTGAGAAGATACTGTTTCTTCTCCTTCGTAATCATCCCCAGGGCATGTCCCCTTCCTGAATAGGTACCCACTCTCTCGAAAAGATCTCCCGGAGCACCTTTGATCTCATCCAGGTCAAAATAGCTGCTCATCATTTCAGGAAGCCTATTCATCACCTCATCATTCAAGGACATAACCCCCCTGTGGGTAGGAAGGATGAGGAGACCTTCGTCTCCACTCGCGGAGAGAAAAATCATCACATAGTTCCACGATCCTTCCGGATCTTTCCCCGTCACTTCATTCATATAATCTCTGTATGCGAGGGCGGTCTCGTACCTGTGATGTCCGTCTGCGATAAACACTTTTTTCTCTTTGAGAATCGCGCACACCCTCGATACCATCTCCTGCTGGTCCACAATCCAAAGTCTGTGTGACACATCGATGTCATCCACTACATCCACATCCGGTTTCCCCCCCCCGATGTGATCTCTAAATTCATGGACAGCTCGATTGTCTTCGTCATCATAGATCCCAAAAATCGGGCTTGTTGCATGCCCCGTATGCTTCATGAGGTTCAATCTATCTATTTTAGGAGAGAGAAGTGTACTTTCGTGTGGAAAGACACTTCCCTCCCCGAACTTTTCCAGAAAGAGCCCGCAGATAAAACCGCTTCGCACACACGTAACGCCAGGCTCCCGATCAAATTCCTGCTCGTAATAGTAGAGGGAAGCGTTCCTGTCACTCGTGAGCGTACCCTCTCCTTTCCACTGATTTATATAACCTCTTGCTCTTTCGTATTTTGATTCTCCTCCACTCTCCATTCCGCAATCAATCCACACGATGTTATGAGGATCCCGTTCATGGAGCTTTTTCTGCTGGTCTTTGGATATCACATCGTAGGGAGGAGCCACAACAAGACCATAGTCGCTGATCCTTTCCCCGTACCGCACCCCGAATATCGGTCTAATTCTTGCCATCCCTTATCCCTCCATTGCTTCCATTGCTTTCAAAATGTCCCGTGAGGAAATATCCCCCTCCCGGAGTATCTCGACACGGCCTGAAATAACCTTCACCACCGTTGACCCTTTTGAGGGAGGGAGGTCTCCTCCTTTGAGTATCCAGACATCGTCATCGAGAAATTCTTCAATAACAATCTTGACTGTTCCGGGGAGATCTCCCCTCTTCTTGTTCGCAGAGGTACCGGTAATCGCACCTCCAAGAAACCCGGCAAGGATTTTGGCGACCCTGCATTCGGGAACCCTGAGACCCACCATATCTTCCTCTCCCTTCCTTTTTCCCACTATGGTCAGCTTCCCCGGCCAGAAGGCCTTCGCCAGGTTCCTCTCGAGGGGAGAAAATGAGGAAAAGATTTCTTCCGCCACCCTTTCCCCGGTAAGAAGAAGAGGTACAGGCCTGTTCGCCTCTCTTCCCTTCAATCGATAGAGAGCCGCCATTGCATTCCTGTCATCGGGGTTCACACCAATTCCGTAGAGGGTATCGGTAGGAAAGATCAAAACTCCCCCGCTACAGAGAAATATTCTTACCTCTTCCCTCAGATCGTCCGATTCGAGAAATGGCCCAACACCAATTTTCCTCATCTGCACGGGAGCAGCCCTCTATTCCTGTCTGATAAAGAAGCGCGGATGGCCTTGCGATATGCACAGGTCCTCACCCCTTTTACGTTCCGGCACCGTTGTTCTCCAGATCTTCCCTGTATTTCAAGAGAGCCGTTTTCACATGAGGGTATTTGATGGATAGGATCGATAGAGCCAGGTAGGCAGCATTTTTAACCCCTGCGGCCCCTACTGCCACAGTAGCGACGGGAATTCCCGAAGGCATCATCACTGTAGAGAGGAGGGAATCGAGGCCTTTCAGGGGAGAGGAATCGAGGGGAATTCCGATCACGGGAAGGGTAGTCCCTGACGCAACAATTCCCGCAAGGTGGGCGGAATAGCCCGCTGCGGCGATGATTACCTCTGTTCCCTCAGCCTCCGCTTCTTTCACAATCAATCCCGTTTTTTTGGGGCTTCGATGGGCAGAGGCAATCTCCACGCGCACGTCTACACCAAACCCCTCCAGGACCTCTCGTGCAGGGGAGACCTTGTCAAAATCGTTGTCCGATCCCATGAGAAGAAGAACTTTCGGCTTCTTCATTCATTCCCTTCCCTTTGAAGAGCCCTGAACCCAATATCTTTCCTGTAGCAGGCTCCTTCCCATGAAATTTTCTCTACCGCCTCGTACGCTTTCCCAATCGCACTTCTGATCCCCATCCCCAGAGCGGTAACTCCAAGGATTCTCCCTCCAGCATTCACCAGTTTTCCCCTGTCCATCTTTGTCCCTGCGTGAAACACCACAACACCCTCCACCTCATCGGCCTCCCCCATTCCACTTATTTCAAAGCCTTTCTCATACTTTCCCGGGTACCCTCCCGATGCCATCACGACGCAGACAGATGACTTCTCATCAATTTCCATGGGATGATCCCCCAACTTTCCCTTCGCACAGTCTATGAGGATAGGAACGATATCAGAATTAATCCTCACGAAAAGCGGCTGGGCTTCCGGGTCTCCGAAACGGACATTGAACTCCAGCACATAGGGGTCTCCATTAATAATCATGAGGCCTCCATAAAGAATGCCCTTGAAAGGTTTTCCTTCCTTCCTCATCCCCTCAAGGAGAGGAGTGAATATTCTTTTCTGGATTTTCCTTTCCACTTCTTCTGTCACCACAGGAGCGGGGGAATATGCCCCCATGCCCCCCGTATTCGGCCCTGTATCCCCATCTCCGATCCTCTTGTGGTCCTGGCTCGACGGCATGGGAATATAGGATTTTCCATCGGTAAACACGATGTATGACGCTTCTTCACCTACGAGACAATCCTCAATTACCACTTCTTTTCCCGCATCACCGAAGGCTTTCTCTATCATCACCTGTTTCAGAAATGACAGAGCATCCTCATAGGAATCACATATTCCCACACCCTTCCCCGCAGCCAGGCCGTCGGCTTTGATCACCACGGGAAGAGGACGGGCGACAAGATACTTCCGGGCTTCATCGTAATCTGAAAACACCTTGAACCCTGCGGTGGGAATTGAATATTTATCGAGAATCCTCTTGGTGAAAGATTTGCTGCCCTCCAGGAGCGCCGCTTCTTTTCCCGGGCCCGCAACGAGTATCCCCTCCTTTTCCAGTTCGTCTGTAATGCCTAAGACGAGGGGAAGTTCAGGCCCCACTATCACCAGATCTACATGCTCATCAAGCGCCCCCTTCGTCAAACCTGGAAGGTCATCGGCAGACACAGGCACGTTTTTCCCGAACTTCGCAGTACCGGGATTACCCGGTGCGCTGATAATCTCATCTACGAGAGGGGACTGAGCCACCTTCCAGACAATGGCATGTTCCCTCCCTCCTCCTCCAATTACCATCAGTTTCATTGGGTCCTCCTGATTCGATTGTCAGTGCTTAAAATGCCTAATCCCTGTAAAAACCATGGCCATCCCATGTTCATTCGCTGCTTTTATAACCTCTTCATCGCGTATAGACCCTCCAGGTTGAATGACGGCAGTTGCCCCCGCAGAAGCAACAACATCGAGGCCATCGCGGAAGGGGAAAAAAGCATCTGAAGCAACCACACACCCCTTCGTGGGGATCTGTGCTTTCGCGATTGCGATTTCCGCAGAATCAACTCTGGACATCTGTCCTGCTCCTATCCCCACAGTACGATCTTTCCTGGTAAGAACAATGGCGTTTGACTTCACATGCTTGCACACTTTCCATGCGAATAATAGTCCGGAAAGTTCCTCTTCAGTGGGTTTCCTGCGGGTAACAACCTTCACCTTCTTTGGATCGAGGATATGATGATCTCCCTCCTGAACAAGAAGGCCTCCTGCCACATTTTTCAGCTGAAACCTCTGTTTTTTCCCCTCGAAGGCTTTCATATCCACATTCATGACCCGGAGGTTTTTTTTACGGGAGAGAAACCTCAACGCATCTTTATCATATCCGGGGGCAATCACGGCCTCGAAGAAGGTTCCCGCAATCTCCCTTGCGAGCACTCCTGTAACTTTTCTGTTGATACCCACTATCCCCCCGTATGCGGAGAGGGGGTCACACGCCCGTGCCTTTTTAAAAGCATCTGAGAGGCTTCGTTTCGAGATACCCACGCCGCACGGGTTGGTATGTTTTACAATCGCCGCGGCGGGGTCGGAAAATTCTGTCACGAGAGAAAATACCGCGTCAATATCTACGATGTTGTTGAAGGAAAGTTCCTTCCCCTGTAGTTGGATTGAGTGACCGATCCCTGCGACCGGATCCCTGTTGTCCCTGTAGAATGCGGCGTGCTGATGAGGATTTTCCCCGTACCTGAGTGTCTGAAGCCTATCCCACTGCCAGGAAAAGGTTCTGGGAAAGAGCGCTTCTTTTTCTTCTCCCCCGGGGGAGGAAAGATAGTTTGAAATTGCAGAATCGTACCAGGCGGTGTGTCGAAAAACCTTGGCGGCAAGTTCCAGAAGGAGTTTCCTGTCAAGAACCCCTTTTTTCTTTCCAAGGGCCTTGAGGATTGGATCGTAGTCAGCTGGGTCCACAACAACACAGACATCTCCGAAATTCTTCGCCGCGCCACGAAGAAGAGTGGGGCCTCCTATATCGATATTTTCTATGGCATCCTCGAAGGTCGCTCCCTTTTTCGATATGGTCTCCTCGAAAGGATAGAGGTTCACGACAACCATATCGAAGGGAACTATTTTCAGTTCCTTCAAAGCCTCCATGTGTTTTCTATTCTCCCGAACAGCGAGAATTCCTCCATGAATGCCCGGGTGAAGAGTCTTGACCCGACCGTCGAGAATCTCCGGATATTTCGTGTACTCCTCGATGGGGGTCACGGGTATCCGGTTTTTTGTAAGAAGCCTTGCGGTTCCTCCGGAGGCATATATCTCTATTCCCTTTTTTCTGAGGCCCTTGCAGAAATCCACGATTCCCCTCTTGTCTGAAACGCTTACAATCGCCCGTCTGATACGTGCCATGCCGATGTCCTCCCAGAATGTTTATGGGCTCACAGGGGGTGCGGACCTGAGAAGAGTCTTGAGGTCATCGTCCCTGAAGCTTAAGCCGAAGCCAAAGAAAAATGTTCTCAAATTATTGTTATCATTGAGAAAATCATCATACCCTGCCGTGAGAAAGAGGTTTTTGAAAATATCATAATTTCCGTATATTTTCAAATGGGGATCGTTGTTCTCCCTCCCGAAATCGTATGCATCCACGTGAATTCCGAGAGAGTCTGAGAAGGTGTGATAGGCAACCCCCAGGCCGCCCGTTGATTCCATGACTCCTCCACGGATGCTGAAATCGCCGAAGCGCCTCCCCAATAAAAGGTTGAACTTGAGTTCATCTTTGTGTTCCTTACTGATCGTTTCCACCGTGGTTGAGCTCCCGGGAGGAGTTACCTGGGTGGTTGTAACGCGGGTCTTGTTGGTTTTTTCCTTCCCGAAGGGATCGTCTACCACCCCGAAGGTATAGGTTTTATCCGCCGTAGGTTTAATTCTCAGAGAGGCATAATGTTTGTAATCACTTGAATCGCTCAGATATTCCAACCTGTAATCGAGATAGGTCTGTATCGCCTCGGTTTTCTTGATGTACCTGTTGATCCCCGCAAGGGCGGAATTCAGGTTTTCGTAGGCATCCCCCTCCGTTACGAGTTTACCGAGAGACCCCTCACCTCTTTCGATCTTCCCAAGGGTATTGTCCAGCTTCTTCGCAATTTTCGGAGCCTCTTCCTTGAGAGTCTCAGTCAGCTCTCTCAAGTTTGCGAGGACTGCCTTCATATCGCTCTTCCCTTCTCCCGCAACCTCGCCCAGGTCAGATGTGAGCCTGTCGATCTTGCTGAGGATCCTCGCAAGTGTGTCCTCATTCGCTACCATGATCTGCTTGAAGGTAGCGCTTGCCTCACGGAGATTCCCCACGATTTCCTTGAGAGATTTTCTCCCCTCCTCCTTTCCAAAAGCCTGAGTGAGAGATTCTGTAATTTCCTTTATGTTTTCCGCGATAACCGTGACCTTCATCACAAGGTCGTCAATGTTCGCACCCGATATGGATTTGGATATCTCTGAATCGGGAGTGAGGAAATGCGTCTGATCCTTTCCGGGAGTTATGCTTACAAGCTTGTCACCGAGAAATCCTTCAGATGCGATCGAGATCGATGAATCCTGGGGGATCTTCACCCCCCTGTTGATCGCCAGAAGTACCCTGGCTTTCCCCTTCGAGAGAGCCAGGCTCTCTACCCTTCCCACAGGGACTCCCGCCATTTTTACCGCCGCACTTCTCTCAAGGCCTGACACATTACTGAAGGTGGCGTGAATCATGTAGCCAGTCTCACCCACCCTTACCTTCCCTATCTTCAGGGTAAAATAGGCAAGAATGATGATTCCCCCAAGTACAAAAATTCCCACTTTTGCCTCCCTGGATACAAGTGCCATCATTCCCCCCGTTCTGGAAGTTCCAGATACATCTTGTCGAAGCGGACAAATTCGTCCAGGTCCTTGGTGATCGGGCCCACCGCATTCCCGTCGATAAACTGGCGCACAACAGCATCCTCAGTTTGCCGAATTTCTCCGGGAGTTCCCACCTCCACGATCTTCCCCCTGTATAACATGGCGATCTTATCCCCGATCTTGTACGCGGAGCGCATGTCGTGGGTAATCGTTAAGGATGTAACCTGGAGAATCTCCTTCATGGCTACAATAAGGTCGTTTATCACGTCTCCCATGATCGGAACGAGGCCCGTACGAGGCTCAGCATAGAGGAAAACTTCAGGTTCCGCGGCGATGGCCCTGGCAAGACCGCCCCTTTTCTTCATTCCCTCCTGGAGTTCCGCACGCCGGGGC
>CAZPLX010000029.1:7628-10443 GCA_964587345.1 uncultured bacterium | reverse complement strand
AAAGGCGGCGCCCCGAAAGCCGTTGAGGCCACCCAGAAGAGGGCCCAACGCCCCCACGCTTCGCCGCGTTATCGCGATGACCCTCCGCGGCCGCAAGATTGATCAACCTCCCCTCTCCCAGGAGATAGATCCTCCTCCCATCTTTCATGGTGTACTCACACACATATTCTCTCACCACCCGTTTTTTCACAGAGAGCTTCTCGAGAGCTTCTATGTTTATTTCTACGTTGAAATGTCCTGAGTTCGCAACTATGGCACCGTCTCTCATGAGGGGAAAATGCTTCCCGTCGATCACATGTATGTCCCCTGTGACAGAGCAGAAAAAATTTCCCTCTTTCGCAGCCCTTGACATGGGGGCGACGGTAAACCCATCCATTACCGCCTCGAGGGCTTTCAAGGGGTCCACTTCTGTCACAATGACCCTCGCTCCCAATCCTTTCGCCCTCATCGCGAGCCCCCTGCCGCACCACCCGTATCCGGCCACCACAAAGGTAGACCCCGCAATGAGCCTGTTCGTGGCCCTTAAAATTCCATCGATCGTTGACTGGCCCGTTCCGTAACGGTTATCGAACATATGTTTTGTGTTCGCCTCGTTCACCGCAATAAGGGGATATTCAAGGACGGAAGATTCGGCCATGCTTCTCAGGCGTATGACCCCCGTTGTCGTTTCCTCTGTTCCACCCAAGATATTCCCGAGGTATTTCCTCTCTTTCTGATGGATCGTGGAGACGAGATCAGCTCCATCGTCCATGGTGATGTGAGGTTCTAATTCCAGAGCATTCAGGATGTGCCTGTAGTAGGTTTGCCTGTTTTCACCCTTCACGGAATAGACATGTATACCATGATTTTTCGCGAGGGCAACGGCCACATCATCCTGAGTGCTGAGAGGATTGGAAGCGCAAAGGCTCACCAGGGCCCCGCCTTCCCTCAGGGTAATCATCAGATTCGCCGTCTCCGTCGTCACATGGAGACAGCAGGCAATCCTCACACCTTTCAGGACCTTTTCTTTTTTAAACCTATCCCGGATCTTCCTGAGGACTGGCATTTCCATGGCTGCCCATTCGATCCTCTTCTCACCCTTTGAGGCAAGTGCCCCCTTCGCATAATCTGATTTTTTCATCCTTCTCCTCTTTCTTTTTTCTCAGCCAGTTACATTCAGATATTCCTGAAGAGCTTTCACCCTGTCCGTTTTTTCCCAGGTAAACTCCTTATCTTCCCTCCCAAAATGGCCATATTCAGATGTCTTCCGAAAAATGGGGCGCAGGAGGTCGAGTTCTTTGATAATCATTCCCGGGCGCATGTCGAATATTTCCGAAACAATTTTTTCCACATCCTCTTCGGGAGCTACTCCCGTGCCGAAAAAGTCAAGATTCACAGATACTGGTTCAGAAACACCTATCGCATAGGAGAGTTGGATCTCACACTTCTTCGCGATCTTCGCGGCAACGATATTTTTCGCAACATATCTGGCCATATAGGCGGCACTTCGGTCTACTTTAGAAGGATCCTTACCCGAGAAGGCTCCGCCTCCATGACGGCTGTACCCTCCATAGGTGTCCACGATAATCTTTCTCCCTGTGAGCCCCGTATCTCCTTTCGGCCCACCTGTTACGAAGCGGCCTGTGGGGTTCACCAGAAACTTCGTGTTGGGGGTGATAAATTCTCCGGGGACCACTTTCTTCACGATCTCTTCCACGATGCCGTTTCTCAAGTCAGAATCTTTCACCTCAGGGGAGTGCTGGGAAGAAACAACCACTGTGGTAACCTCTACTGGGTCCCCCCCATCGTATTTCACGGTGACCTGACATTTCCCGTCAGGCCTTAAATAGGGGAGAATTCCCTCCTTTCTGCAGAGGGAGAGACGGCGCGAAATCCTGTGGGCAATCATAATCGGCATGGGCATAAGTTCCGGCGTTTCATCACAGGCAAATCCGAACATCATCCCCTGATCTCCCGCACCTTGTTCCTCCGGTCGTCCCCGGTCAACGCCCATTGCGATATCGGGAGATTGAGTGTTGAATGCGGTGACAACGGCGCATGTGTTCCCGTCAAAACCCACGGCCGATCGGTCGTAACCAATATCGTTTACCGTCTTTCGTACTATTTCCTGGGCATTATAGTCAGCAGAGGTTGTCAACTCTCCCGCCAGGACTACAAGTCCTGTTGTTATAAGGGTTTCACAGGCAACCCGGGAGGAAGTATCTTTCACAATGATGTCATCGAGTATGGCATCGGAAATCTGATCGGCCATTTTGTCAGGATGGCCATTTGTCACAGATTCCGATGTAAAAAGGTAGGGCCTCTTTATCATTCTCGCTCTCCTCAATACAGATAATATTCGCAAATTATTCTTTATATCATAAATTCCCCGCGGGTAGCACCTGTTATTTCCCGTTGATCTCTTCGGGAAAGAGCTCTTCAAATCTTTCTCGAACCCTCTCAGAAATATCCGCAGCCGTCTCACATGAACCCACTCTCCCCACAAACTCTTTCGACTCTTCAAATCTCGACTTCCGGATGATCCCCTTCACGAGAGGGATGGAATCCGCATTCATGCTCAATTCATCAAGTTCAAGACCGAGAAGGACCGGTAGATACTTATGTTCCCCTGCCATCTCACCGCACATTGCGACGGGGATACCTCCCCCATGAGCCGATTTCACCACATATTGGATCATCCGGATCACGGCAGGGTGAAGAGGTTCGTAAAGGTAGGTAACATATTCGTTTACCCTGTCGATTGCGAGAGCATACTGAATGAGATCGTTAGTCCCTATGCTGAAAAAATCGACCATCTTCGCGAGTATATCCGAGA
>CAZPLX010000029.1:0-7528 GCA_964587345.1 uncultured bacterium | reverse complement strand
AGATCGTTAGTCCCTATGCTGAAAAAATCGACCATCTTCGCGAGTATATCCGAGATAAGAGCCGCTGAGGGAACCTCTATCATGCAGCCGAGTCGGATTTCTGAATCGTAGGGCAACCCTTCCTTCTTGAGTTCATTTTTTGCCTCATTCAGCATTCCGATCGCTTCCTGGACCTCCCTCACACCGGAGACCATGGGAAACATTATCCTCGTCTTTCCAAAGGCGGAAGCGCGCAAAATAGAACGGAGCTGGGTCTTGAAGATATCTTTTTCCTTGAGACAGAAGCGAATTGCGCGTAGACCCATAGCCGGGTTCATCTCTTCCGCCAAATCAACGTGACTCGCGAACTTGTCACCTCCCAGATCAATGGTCCGTATAGTTACGCCTACCCTTGGAAACTTCTCCGCAACATTTTTATAGATATCAAACTGTTCCTCTTCCGTGGGCAGGTCTCTCCGGTTTAAGTAGATGAACTCGGTTCGGTAGAGACCTATTCCATCTGCTCCAAACTCACGTGCCTGTTCAGTCTCGTGGGGAAGTTCAATGTTGGCCATCACCTCTACCCGCCTCCCATCTCTCGTCACTGCGGGAAGCTTCGAGAATTTTACCATGGACACACGTTTTCTCTCTTTTCTGGAGAGTTTCTTCCTGTACTCGTACACAGTCGAATCATCGGGTCCGATGATTACAACTCCCTCGTACCCGTCGATGATATACTCCTCACCTGGACGAAAAGTCTGAGTAATATTTCCAAGTCCCACCACGGCAGGAATTCTAAGAGAACGTGCGACGATCACAGTGTGAGAAGTACGGCTCCCCACGTCTGTAGCAAATCCTTTGACGGGCTGTGATATCATCTGCGCCGTATCGGCAGGGGAAAGATCGTGGGATACAATGACCACGTCCTCCATCACCTCGAGTATTGAATCGATCCTTTTTCCGGCAAGATTCTCGAAAATCCGGTGGACAATCTGCTTGATATCGTCCCCCCTCTGCTTCAGATAAAGGTCCTCGATTTTGTGAAAACTCTCCACCAGATCATCCAAAACCCTGTTTAATGCCCATTCTGCCTTGAAGTTGAAATCTGTGATGAGTTTGACCGTCGAGTCGATGAGCATGGAATCCTCGAGAATGTCGAGGTGGACTCCCAGAATCTTGTGATGTTCGCTCGTGTCGTCCTGGAGGGCCCCACGGATATCAAGAAGCTGCCTCTTCGACAAATCCACAGCATCAAGAAATTTTCTGACTTCCCTGGTCACATCTTTCTCGGGAATGAACGATTTGACAAAACTCGGAATCTCCCGGTTGAGGAAATAACCTTTGGCAATGGCGATACCTGGAGACGCCCCTATCCCCCTGAATATCATATTCTTCGATCTGTCCACCTTTTACCCTTCTCCAAATTTTGTCTCTATCAGAATTCCGATTGCAGAAACTGCTTCCCCCGCATCCTCACCCACTGCGGAAACAGTTATGGTAGACCCCTTTGGCGCCGCGAGCATGAGTATCCCCATGATGCTCTTTCCATTTACTTCAAGCCCGCTTTTTGAAATAGTAATATGTGATTGAAAGGTGCTCGCGAGATTCGCCAGAGCAGAAGCACTCCGTGCATGGAGACCAAATTCGTTTTTGATTTCGAACTCCCTCGCCACAGTTCCGTTTATCTCTCTTTCTTCCATCTTCACGACCCCAATAGAGCAAGCGAAATGAGAAGGACAAATAATGATGAAAACACTATAATCTCAGATACGGCTGCAATCTTCCTGTACACAAATTCCAGTGCAACGATCACACCGAGGGAGAGGGCAAAATGAACTCCTGCAAGAAAAAATCCCTCGTTTGGGGGTAAGGTTCGGGATATAAAAAAACCGAGATACACCCCCAGAAGAACCAGCACGATAGATCGAATATATTCATTTTTCCCCGCAAAGTCGTGGGTTTTGAGAAAAGTGTACATACCCTCTGACGAATCTATAGCGGTGAGAAACCCATCGATGCGCATCCGCAAATGAAAGAAGTTGTAGAAAAGGATCAGGAAGAGTACCCCTACCCATGGGTTTATGAGGGCTATAAGTACCGCAAGGAGAGAAGAAAGGGGTTTCAGGGACCCCCAGAAAAAGGAATCGCCAATCGCACCCAGTGATCCCATAAGACCCACCTTTGCACTATTGACTGAAGAGGGTTCTATTTTTCCACTTTTCACCTCCTTCTCCATTGCAAGGGACATTGCTGCCAGATGAGTAGCAAAATAGGGATGGGTATTGATAAATCCAGAATGCCTGAGGGCAGCATCCCTTAAACCCTCAGGATCATCTTCGTAAATTTTTTCCAGCCCAGGGAGAATTGTGTAAAGAAATCCTACACTCTGCATGTTCTCAAAGTTCCAGCATGCCTGAACAAAGAGACTTCTCACAAAAACCTGAATTTGAGTTTTTCTGTCCAAAACCATTAGATCAGTCCCATTTCCACTATGACAAACACGAAGGCACCTGAAGCCAGGGCCAGGTGAAACACTGCTCCCCGTTTCCCCACTTTGCAGT
This sequence comes from uncultured bacterium, assembly GCA_964587345.1. GTDB lineage: Bacteria > Desulfobacterota > Deferrimicrobia > J040 > J040 > CAZPLX01. The sequence continues at coordinate 4,988 of CAZPLX010000029.1, read as the reverse complement.
GCTGATAGACGCTCACAGCTCCGGTTGCGGGGATCACAAGATACATAATCTGGAAAATCGAGATCAGTCGTTCCGGCATGAGGGGAATAGCATATTTTCCCGTAATAAAGGCGATTGAAATCCAGAGGGTAGAGAGCACAAGGCCTCCCAGTATCCAGAGAATCATGGATGCGTGAACGCAGGAACTGATAGCGCCGAGATCCCCCCGATGTACCGCATCGACTCCATAGCGGGCAATTTTGCCATTCATACGCCTCACAACCAGATCCCCCTCCTTTCCCAGTTCACCTATGAGCACGGCAAGCGCTCCCACGAAGGCGACATCCGCAAAACCTATACTTCTCGTAGAGGAGAGAATGATGAGAACAAAAGATCCGAAAATCGCCGCCCCCGTATCATCAGGAGGAACCGCCGCTCCCACGGGAAGCTTCGATATCCATAGCATCTCAAGGAGCACTCCCAGGGTCGCGCATTCTGTAAGCCGTCCGAACAAAAGGCCTGCTATCACAGAAACAACAAGAGGGCGGTGGATCATCATCTGAATCGCGGATACCCGGTCCAGATAAAGGAATCCACACAGCAGGATAAATAAGAGCATTTTGGCAGCGAAAGTAAACTCCATTTTCAAGGGTATCCAAAAAAATTCGATTATATGCGTGCGTTCATGTCGGTAGGGACGGTTTTAACATCTATTGAGACGCCCAAATTTCTGATTTTATTAACCATTATCATGTCTTTATCGTCTAAAAAAACTGAAGGGGACACTTCCTTCTTTCCCGCGGAATAGTGGAGATTCCCGAGATTTACCTTATCAATGCCCGGCACACTTCTCACTATGGATAGGGCTGCCCTAAGATCTTTGCAAAGAAGAAGAACCGGCCTCTCATCTGTGCCCAAAATATCATCCTTTGTTTTAAACTCCGCGAGAGTGGAGAAAAACAGCTCCACACCGGGAGGCACGGCCATTTTCATCACTTCTCTTAAGACCAGATTCGCAGATGTGGTATCGTCTATTACGACGATCGTCCTCGTATCAAGGAAAGGGAGCCAGGCCTCGATAACCTGGCCATGAACGAGCCTCGAATCGACTCTCAGCAGGACAACTCTCATATTAACTCCTCTCAACCCTCCGCTTCAGTATCTCGCTCGCAATCGTAATGTTTCTCTGACCGTAGTCTCGAATGAATTTAGCGAGCTCTTCAAGAGTCTGTTTCTCCCTCGCCGCGGGCACTCTGAGGAGCATGGGAACGTTGACTCCTGTGATTACCTCCACGTTAAATCTCCCGAGGAAAGAGAGGGAGAGGTTGGAGGGTGTACCGCCAAACATATCTGTCATTATGAGGACACCTTTTCCCTTGTCTACCTCCTTTATCCTTTTCTCGATCTCATTATGGATTTCCTCTACACCTGCGGAAGGGTTCATGTCGATCGCCCTTGCATTTTCTATCTTTCCAACGATGAGTTCCACGGTAGCAAGCATCTCCGTGGCAAGCTTACCGTGGGTTACGACGATGATTCCGATCATTTTCGTGTTACCTCCAGTCTCAACCTTTTTCGATATCCCTGTGTTTCACACTTATATTAACATTATCGTCATTATTTCTAATATTTTTCATTACTTCCTCAGCAATCGCGACAGAGCGGTGCCGTCCTCCGGTGCAGCCAAAACCCACTGTCAGGTAGACCTTCCCTTCACGAATGTAGTGAGGGAGAAGGAATTCCATAAGCGTAAGAACACGGTCGATAAAATCCTTCGTCACTTCCTTTTCCATGACAAACTCACTCACCTCCTTATCAAGCCCTGTCAATCCCGAAAGGGACACATCGAAAAAAGGGTTCGGAAGAAAGCGGACATCGAAGAGAATATCTCCCTCGGGAGGAAGACCATATTTATATCCGAAAGACATGATGGTGAGGGTAATATGAGAAAAATCCCCTTCGGGCATATTCTTGAGAAGGTATTCTTTCAACTGGTGGATATTCATGGGACTCGTATCAATGTAAAGATCCATCAGGGGCATTAGGGGAGCAAGTACCGCTCTTTCCCTGGAAATCCCCACAGAGGAATTTGAGGAATCTGCGAGAGGATGGCGCCTTCTCGTCTCGCTGAAACGACGTATGAGGATCTCGTCCCTGCAGTCAAGGAATATCACTTTCGTGTGGATATTTTTCTCTTTCAAGGAGGAAAGGAGATCAGGGAAACGGGCAATAAACTCATGGTCACGCACATCTACCACGAAGGCTATCCTCGATTTATTGAGTTCCTCCCCCGTCAAGAGTTCGACAATTCTCGGGATAATAATAACCGGAACGTTATCAATACAGAAAAAACCTGTATCTTCGAATACTTTGAGGGCCGTCCGTTTCCCCGACCCTGACATTCCCGTAATGATCATTACCACAGGGGCATCCATCGTTTCCGCCTCCCTAAAGGGTCTGATCTCTCTCTAAAATTTTCGTGTGTTTCCCTTCGAAGGACTTCGCGGAATTGACGCCCCCCTGCTTAAGGCTGTAATTCCTGACTGCCACTTCAAGGAGGGTGGAAAGGTTTCTGGCGGGGCTCACCGGGATGAGAAGGCTGGGGATCTTCACTCCAAGAACCTCATATGTCCTCTCTTCGAGGCCGGACCGATCGTACTCCTTTTGAGAGCTCCATTCCTCGAGTTCCACCACGAGAGACACCTGTTTTTCATCCATAATGGACGACATTCCAAAAAGATCTTTTATGCTGATAATTCCGAGACCTCTTATCTCCATGAAATACTTTATCTCTCCCGCTCCCCTTCCCAGAACTATTCCTGCCCCCCGCTTCTCGAGCTCCGTGACATCATCAGAAACGAGCCTGTGTCCTTTCGTGATCAGGTCAAGAGCACATTCGCTCTTTCCAATTCCGCTCTTCCCGGTGATGAGTACCCCCATTCCGAAAATATCCATCAGAACCCCATGGACACACTTCCTCTCCGCAAGTTCAATAGACAGGTAATCGATCAGACCTTCAATGAGGGCAGACGTTTTAAGGCGGGATACAAGTATCGGGAAAGCACATTCGTGAGCTCTTTTTTTCAGGCCTATCGGGGGTCTCACCCCTCCCGCAAAGATTATGCATGGAATTTCTGTAGAGCAAAGCATATCGAGGACACTCTTTTGACGCTTTTTGTCGAGGCCTCCGAAGAAGATCATCTCCGCTTCCCCGGCAATTTGAATCCTATCGAAATGAAGGGATTTGAATATGCCCGCAAATATAAGGCCAGACTTCTGGATCTTTGGTGTCAGGATTAAACGGGTTTTACCGGATTTGCCTGAAAAAAACCTGAGTTCCAGTGCCTCCCGTTTATCCTTGAATAATTTTTCCAGAGAAATCGTTCGCATTCAGCTTACCGGCCCCTCTGATCATAATCTCTCGTCCTCTTCCTTAAGGATAGTGATCATATTCTCTTTCGAAGATGCCTCCATCAGCCTCTTTCTCAGCCGTTCCGTCTTCAAAAGTCGTGAAATCTTCGCCAGGGCTTTTAAGTGAAGACCGGCTGAGTTTTCAGGTGCCACGAGGAGGAAAAAAAGGTGAGCAGGTTGATTATCCATAGATTGGAAATCGATCCCTTTGATGCTCCTCCCAACTGCCCCGGTGAGGAATTTTATTTTCGGATATTTCCCGTGGGGAATGGCTATCCCTTCCCCAATCCCCGTTGAACCCAGAGATTCACGCTCCATCAATATCTTTGCGAGTTCCGACGCATCGATTTCCTCTGAATATTTCGATATGGACTCGGAAAGTTCCCGGATTACTTCATCCTTCGTGACAGCGGACAGGTCGTCGAGAATAGTTTCCGGTGAGAGAAGATCAAATAGTTTCAAGGAGCATCTCCCCGTCAGGGCTCAATGAGCCCGACTCTCCCGTCCTTCATCTTACTCACCACATTAAACTGTTGGGTCTCGTAGTTCATAAAGAGAAGAACGTCCTTCCCCGAAATTTCAAGATGCTTGATCGCGTCCTCAAGAGTCATCGGTTTCGAGAGATAGTTATCGAGGGGCACCACACCTGTTTCCCCTCCCTTCTCTCCCTCTCCCGGGGAAGCGGACAGATCGCTCCCATAATTTGAATGTTCCTTCATCTTTTCTCTGAACTTTTTTACCTGTTTCTCCACTTTGTCCATCACGAGGTCTATGGCAGAGTAGAGGTCTTCCGTCTCTTCCACCGCTTTGACTGATATCCCCTTGGCAGTGAAAAAAACTTCCGCTATATGTCTGTACTTCTCCACACTGAGAATGACATTCGCGTCAAAGGAACGGGTGACCACTCTGTCGAGTTTTCCCAGTTTGTCTATCGCATAATCCTTGAGAGCCGGTGAAGGCTCTACATGCCTGAATGTAACGGTAATTCCCATTCAGAACCTCCAATCAACACGTATTTCCTTTCTCAAGAGTGACCAACAATCCTAACGTAAACAGGCCGTCAAATCAAATTAATCTAAAATACTTTTTTCCGCCGGTTTGATGAGAGTATTCCCAGGGATTCCCTGTATTTCGTTACAGTCCTCCTCGCGATATTAATCCCTTGCAATTTCAGCACCTTCGTAATTTCAATATCACTCATGGGGTGGGTGTTATTTTCATGCCTGACCAGGTTTTTGATCTTTTCTTTCACCGATTCAGAAGCAACGCTTTCCCCATCCCTTTTTGTCAAGGAACTCGTAAAGAAATATTTGAGTTCGAAGAGTCCGTGGGGAGTGTGGACATATTTACCGCTTGTAACCCGGGAAACTGTGGATTCGTGCATTTCGATATCGTCAGCTATATCCTTCAGGGTCAGGGGTCTCAGATGACCCTGGCCTCGATCGAAGAAGTCGGGCTGATTTTTCAGAATTGCCTCCATGACCCGGTAAATTGTCCGTTTCCTCTGATAGATGCTCTTCACGAACCATACGGCAGAATTCACTTTATCTCTGAGGTACTCCTTTTCCTCCTTGGAAAGAGCATCTTTCTTATATTCG
>CAZPLX010000028.1:0-10749 GCA_964587345.1 uncultured bacterium | reverse complement strand
TATGAACCAGATTGAATCGGATGTTTCCGGAAAGGTGACGTCAATCCTCGTAGAAAACGGGCAGCCCATCGAATTTGGTCAACCCCTATTTCATATAGCTGTTGATTGATCGGGGAAGACAGGAATGATCAGAAAGGTGCTCATCGCAAATAGGGGAGAGATCGCTCTTCGAATAATCAGGGCTTGCAAAGAACTCGGGAAACGGACTGTACTCGTTTACTCCACGGCAGACAGAGGAACTCTCCCCGTGTCTCTGGCGGACCAGAGCATTTGCATCGGCCCCCCTGAAAGCAAAGACAGCTATCTGAATATTCCTTCTCTCCTCGCGGCAATAGAAGTTACCGATGCTGATGCGGTGCACCCGGGCTACGGGTTTCTCGCAGAAAATACGGAATTTGCGGAAATATGTGAAAACTATGGGGTTTCATTCCTGGGTCCCCCCTCCTCCGTGATCCGCCTGATGGGAAACAAAATCGAAGCACGGAGAGTTGTGAAGAAAGCAAAGGTTCCTATTCTCCCGGGGAGTGAGGGGCCTGTCAACGAGGAGGAAGAGGGTCTTGAGTGTGCGAAGAAAATAGGGTTTCCCGTAATTATTAAAGCCGCAGCGGGCGGGGGCGGGCGGGGCATGAAGATTGTGCATTCGGCGGCTACATTCATCAATGCTTTTCTCACCGCACAGACCGAGGCTCTCGCCGGTTTTGGCAATCCTGACGTGTACATCGAAAAATATTTTGAAAATGCCAGACACGTAGAAGTACAGGTCCTCGCAGATGCTGAAGGAAATACTATCCATCTGGGAGACAGGGACTGTTCCCTCCAGCGGAGGCATCAGAAATTGCTGGAAGAAGCGATGGCGCCGGGAATTCCCCTTCGAGTCAGGAGGAAGATACACAAGGCGGCCATCGATGTTGCGAAGGCGGTGGATTACAAGAGCGCAGGGACGGTGGAATTTCTCTATGTTCCCGATGGTTCCTTCTATTTTCTCGAGATGAACACAAGGATCCAGGTGGAGCATCCCGTTACGGAAATGGTAGCGGGGATCGATCTTGTCAAAAAGCAGATAAAAATTGCCGATGGAAAGATAATGAAGATTAAACAGTCCGATGTGGTTCTTCGAGGTCACGCGATTGAGTGCAGGATCAACGCTGAAGATCCGGAAAAATTCATCCCTTCTCCAGGACTCATAAAGAAGCTTTATTTCCCTGGAGGATACGGGGTTCGGATAGACAGTGCGGTCCATAACGGCTACATTGTTCCCGCAGTATATGATTCTCTCATCGCGAAGGTGATTGTCTGGGGAGAGGACAGAAAAGAAGCTATTGCAAGGATGAGGAGGTCCCTTGATGAAATCATCGTCGATGGGATCAAAACGACAGTTCCCCTCCACAGGAGAATTCTCGACGATGGGGATTTCATCGAAGGGAAATTGAGTACCACATTCATTGAAAAATTCGGAGGTTAGCTCTCTTGATCACGTGGGTGTGTGAGTTCAACCTCGAAACATCTGAAAATGTGCGAAGGGACCGGGAACTTTTTGCCTCCTCCTCTTTGCGCACTTCCCCACTTTATGTTCGGATTCATTCGTTCAGGGGCAAAAGCGCTACTATTGGTGCTCTTTCCCGGCCAGGGAAAAAGATTCTGGACTGGTTTCAGACCTTTCACATTCCCATTGAAAGGAGAGTGACCGGGGGAGGGATCGCTCTTCACGGAAATGATCTCTGCCTATCCTTTTTCATTAACAGAAAGGTTAACTCGCAACTCTCCGTATCCAATCTCGCAGATCAGGTAAAAAGTTTATTCTCCAGATGTCTGGAGGAATCTCTTCCTCTTCCCCTCTCCCCACTGGATTTCACAATCTCAGGGGGAAACAGTGGGGATTTCTGTTTTATGGGACGGGGAAAACACGATATACTCCTTGGAGGAGTAAAGGTAGGGGGAATCGCGGGGAAAGCGGGAAGGCGGAGCCTTCTTATGCATGTCCAGATTAATTCCATCGGGTGGGACGAAGAACTTGTCAGAAAATTGACTGGTTTTGAGTGTACATTTCCAAAATGGCAGGAAAGATTAGGGGCGCTTATTTTCACTAAAGGGTTTATTGAAAGAATTCGATATGAAATAGAAGAGCTATTTTTCCCCCTGATAAGGGGAGATTCGACAGGTGATTATTGTAGGTGCGGGGTAAAGGTCATTGGGAATCTTTGATAAATTAAAGCAGTATATTTCAGTTACCGATGATGTGAAGGAGATCAGGGATAGGATTAAACACTCTCCTAACGATCCTGCTCTTCATCAAAAACTTGCGGAGCGCCTCGCGAAAAAAGGGGAGTATTCTGATGCCATCACAGAATACTATACCGCTGCGTCCCTCTTTGAGAAGGGAGGGTTCGGTTCCCGTGCAGTCGCGGTGTTGAAGCAGTGTTTGAAGATCGATCCCACCAATCTTGAAACAGTGAAAAAGGTGATGGAGGGGCTCGTTGAGAACGGGCTCACCGGGGATGCGATCTTTGAATTTCAGAAAGTCATGGCAAACAAAGATTTTTTCCCGAACCCTCAGTTGAGAGACGAATTTGTCGATTATTCTCTGAAAAATCTTGGGGATATTCCTGAAATTCATATTTTCATCATCCGTGATTACATGAAGAACAGAAACAGGATCGGGATGGTGTCATCAATCGAAAAATCGATTCCCAATATTAGATCGAACACACAGCTTGCAACCTTTGTGACCTTTATCGAGGGGATAGTAAGAGACCTGGATAATCCAGAATATATTCAAGAAGTTTTTGCCCTCTCTCTTCTCGCAACAGGATTCAGGGAAAAGGGATTGGAAACGTTGGAGAAAATTGAGGGAACTGACCCGGGAGAGGAGACCAGGGAAATTATCGGATTAGTAAGGGAATACTTCAGCTCAGTTGAGTCTGATCCCTCCTTTCCCACCACCTTCTCATTGGTGAAACGGTACCTTGATGAGGGAGAGGTACGCTCTCTCGAGGAGAAGAAAACAGCGGAGACAGAGGCGGAGGAAGGGGGAAAGACGGAAAAGGAAGAAGACCTGGATGCGGTTCTCGACCAACTGAGAGAGAAGGTAGAGGAAGAAATAGGGGAGGAAGATCGTAATGCAAGATATAACCTGGGAATTGCTTTCAAAGAGATGGGGCTCCTCGATGATGCGGTGAGGGAATTTTCCGTATCTAAGGGAGAGGAAACTCTCTTCCTCTCCTCCTTACTCATGCTGAAAGAATGTTACGAAGGGCTGGGAAGGTACGAGGAGGCCATCACGTTTCTCGATGAGCTTCTTGAAAAAGGGGGACTCGAAGAAAAAATTTACCTCGACATCTTGTACCAGAAGGGTCTGGTTCTGGAGAAAAATGGTGATCTCAAGGAAGCGCAGCTTCAATTTGGGAAAGTATATGAGATCGACGAGAATTTCAGGGATGTATCCGAAAGAGTCAGCCAGAATTGACCCGACTATAAATTCTGATATCATATGGTATGGCTAATGCCTTTTTTGTGCGGGCGTAATTCAGTGGTAGAATGCAAGCTTCCCAAGCTTGACGTCGCGGGTTCGAGTCCCGTCGCCCGCTCCACTTTTTTCCGGGAACCGACTTTCATACTGCTCTTCTCTCTCTTTCGGTAGATGCGGGGATGACCAAATTTCGCAAGATACTTGTCTCTCTGCTTCTTGTCTTTGTAGGAGTCGCATCTGTATCCACCCTCTTTTTCTACTCCAAAAGGAAGGATATTTATCATCGCGTTATAGAAATAGCGAAAAATGGCCTCGAATCAAAGGGTCTCTTGCTGCGATTCGATGAAGGGACTTATGAGGTGGTTCCTCCCTCCATCTCCCTGGTGGGGGTAAAAATCAAGGAGGCAAAGAGGAGAGGGAAGGTTCTCGTTGCGAAGAATGTGACAGTAAGATTTCATCCTCTCCACCTTCTCCTTCCCGGCTTCTCCCCTGTGAGTGTTATTGTATCCGGATTTTCCGGAGTAGTGGACAAAGAGCTGCTCGACTCAGTGAGAGGAGTTTCATCACCCGCGGGGGGGGAAGATAATATATTTATTCCCGACATTAGCCTCAAAGACGGGCATCTCGAAATTAAAAATGGAGTCACTTCTCTTCCCTACGCTTTTCTGGGGATCAAGACATTTACCCTGAAAGGAGGACTTTTTTTCGGGAAACGCCTTCGTTTCAGATCAGGCAACGAGGGGTTTGAAGGAAAGCTGTTGTACAAAGGAAAGGAATACCCCCTCCAGATCAACTCACTTTCCTTCAAGGGAAGGGTTGCTTCACGAAGGGTGTATGTGGAGATGATGAAACTTACCTCTCCAATAGGCGATCTGCAGATACGTGGCAAGGTGAGGAGGGACCTGGATATGTCCCTCAAGGTTTCAGGGGACCTCGACGTGGAGAAAATCCTCAAAAAGGCTCAATTTCTCATTCCCTCAAATATTCTGGAAGAGGGACGTTTCTCTTTTGCCGGCGCCGTGGGAGTGGAAAAAGGGGAGATGACACTTTCCATGAAGACTCGACTCGTTGACCTGGTTGTGAAGGGGCAAAAATGCAGCGCAGCTGCCTTTTGTGTCGTTGACAAGGGGAGAATTTCCCTGAGAAAGGTATCTTTTAATACCCCCGCTGGATCGATGAGAGGGAAAATATGGTTCGACGTGAGAAATTTCAACGTGGGAGGAAAGTTCACAATAGAAAATTTCAGCCCTGGCGAAATGGCCTCTCTCTATCCGCCCTTATCAGGAGCCTCCATTGAGGGTACAGGAGGGGGTACTCTCACCTTATCGCCGAGGGGAGAAGGATCGGTAGAGCTCTTTGCAGAGGTCACGATGGGGCAGGGAATGGTTCTTTCCTTCCCCTCCATCATGGAAAAATTTACCTGGAAAGATCCCGTGAGTATAGTGGGAAAATTCAGCGTCAAGGGGCTTCCGGGGTCTCCAAGGGTTGAAGTTTCCCGAATCGCTGTAACCGAGAAGAACAGTTCTATAGAGACGACAGGCAAAGTGGATCTCTACGCTAAGAAAATCGGGATGACTACGAAAGTCAACATAAAGAAAGTCCGCTCAATCGGCACCAGGGCGATTCTTGGAAAATCGGGTGCGATAAAGGGAACGATCACCCTCTCGGGTGATCTCTACGAACCGACCATCGATTCAAGCCTTATTTTGGAAAAGCTTTCCCTCAGAGGTCTTCCCGAGGGAGAGGTAATAGTCAAGGGCGGCGGTTTGCTAGGAGGAGATATATCCATAATAGCGGATTATGCCGCTCCGATGGGGAGCATTACTTTTTCAGGGACATATTTTCCGGGGAAAGCGGTAAATTTTGTAGGAAGCGTGAAGGGAAGGGATATAAAAATCGAAACATTTGCTTCTGAATTATTTCTCGGGGATGAGCTCTACAAAACTCTTGAGGGGAATTTCCCGGTACTTTTCCCTGTACGGGGGACGGTTACATTTGATGGAGACATGAAGGGGGGAAAAGGAAATATGAATGTGACGGGGCGGATTGTGTCCCCCACTCTGTCGGCACCTTCTTTCGATTTTTCCGATATCCTTGGTTTTGTTTCTTATGAAAACGGTTCGCTGGAGTTGGAAAAAATCTCCTTCAAGGCCTTCAAGGGATCGGTGGTGGTGAAGGGAGGAATGGGCAGGGGTCTCTTCGATCTCAGGGGAGAGTTCAAGGATCTTGATCCGGTTGAACTTAATAATTTCCTTCCCCGGGGGGAGCGGAAGATAGGGGGGGGACGGGCGGGAGGTGCTTTTTCCCTGAAACTAAAGGATTCGGAACTGGAACAAGTGAAATTAAAAATCAGTTCCCCCCTCCTCTCATACGACACGGCACGCCTGGAGGGGGTGAAATTAGAGGGGAGAAAAAAGGGAACGAAAATAACGGTTTCCCTTGATACGTCGAACGGGATCCTTTCGATGAAGGGAAGCTACGAGATGAAGGGATCATCACTATCCGCCAAGGTAACGGTGAACGATTTCCCCCTTAGGTTTTACGGCAAGGATAGTTCTCCTGAGTCAGGACTTACATTTTCGGGACATTTGGAAATGGGGAAAAGAGGGATCGGCGAACTTAAAGATAAATCTTTTCTGGACAGCCTTTTTCTCCTCGACTCGGTACGAGCGAATATAGCATTGGCGCCCTATTATGAAAGGGGGGAAATGGAACTTCCGAAATACCGTATTTCCCTTAGAAAGAAAGGGAATGCCCTGGTGTCATCCATTGATTCGGGTGGGGGGAAGAAGTTGAAGGTTCGATTTTCCCGCACAGGTGATGGGAAGACCATGTACATCTGCAGGGGAGGCATCAAGAGCGGAACGCTCCCGATCGTTCTTCCCTCCGGTCTCCCCGGGAGTGTCAGTTCTACTCTTTTGGTCGATCTAAAGGGAGAGGCCGAAAGCTTCCCCACAGGGAGCGAAGGGAAGGTGACATTAAATGATCTTCGTTTCAATTTTCAGGGAGAAGAGGTGAGAAGCCAGCGGATCGATCTGGTGTCCCGGAAGAATACTCTCACGATAAAAGAAAGCAGAATATTATCCAACAACAGAAGTTTTTCCCTCAAGGGGAAAGTGGGATTTGATGGGAAAACAGATCTTTCTGTCCGGGGGGTCTTCGATGCCGGCATTGTAAGGGCAGTTGTCAATGGGGTGTTCGAGAGGATCAGTGGGGGAGTGGAGGGAGAAGTCAAAGTGGCGGGGGTGTACCCTGACCTGGAAATCTGGGGCCAGGGAAAGGGGGAAGATGTGACTATCAAGTTTGTGGGATTCAAGCATTCCCTGACAAACCTTTCGGTGGGTATCTCTTTTTTCAAGGACAGGATAGTGTTCGATGATATCGACGGCTATATGGGCGGAGGTCCTATCGACGGGTCAGGAGAAGTGAATATCCCTCAAGGTTCTCCAGTAAAACTGTTTTTTAACGTTGAATTCAATAATGTGAGTTTTGGATATCCCGAGGAATTGCCGTCCCAGCTCGAAGGGACGTTGGAACTTGCGGGACCGGTGGAAGATCTTCTCCTCCGGGGTGAAATTGTGGCTATTAGCGCAACCTATACGAAGCCAATATCTCTTGAAGAGCTTGTCGTAAAGTCGGAAAAAGGAGTGACAGCATTAAGAATCCAGGGTGAGAAGAAATTCGCGATTAAACTGGATATTGACGGAACATCGGAGGAAACGATCAGGATCAGGAACAACCTTGCCGATATAAGGGCGGGAGGATCATTCAGGATAGTCGGAGACACTTCCAATCCTGTGGTAATGGGAACCTTTGAACTTGTGGAGGGGGCGGCTACATACAGGGGGACTGAGTATGATATCGAGAGGCTCGTGGTGGACTTTGACGATCCCACGAGCAACAATCCGAGGGTGGACGGTCTTGCCAGGGCTGAAAGGGGAAATTACACTGTGTTTGTTGAGGGGGAAGGAAGGTTGAATGATCTCTCCATCGATCTCTATTCCGATCCTCCCCTTTCCAAAAATGATATTGTGAGCCTTCTTTCGATAGGAACTACCTCGGAATCTCTGGAGGGAGAAAGTCCAGGTGTATCGACTACAGATCTGGCTGGGGTAGCCCTGGCGCCCCTGAAATCTGAAATTGAAGAACGGATCCGCTACTTCACGGGCCTCGAGAGATTTTCAGTAGAATCAAACTATTCTCAGGCAACAGGAGTGATAGAACCGACAGTGGTTATTGGAAAAAATGTGGGGGACCGTTTTTCCCTCGATTTTTCGACTTCCCTGACAGGATCGGGTACCCAAAATATCGTGACTGAAATAAAACTGTTCAAAGACATCTACCTCGTGGGTGATTGGTCGAGCGGAGGAACAACATCGGAAGGTGAGTTCGGTGGTGAATTTCAGATTAAGAAATATTTCAGGGGATTCTCAGATTTATCAGAAAAACTTCTGGGCGGTGACTCGTGGTAACCGGGAGGGAGAGTCGCCTTCTTCTGATCACACTATGTTTTTTGTTATCCCTTTTCTTCTCAACCTGGTCATATGGAGGAAACGGGTTTTACGGAAAAAAAGTGGGCACGATAGACTTCATGGTCGAATCACCCTTTCAGGTATCCTATCTTGAGCTGATCAATCTCATTTCAATTTCTCCCGGTACGATCATTACTTCCGATAAGGTGAGGGCCTCAATGGCGAGCCTGAACGCGAAAGGGCTCTTTAAGAGGATCTCCCTCTACGGGGAGACGGGGGAAGGGGCCGTTCATCTTCTGTTCCGCCTTGAACCCTCGGTGTTGATCAGTTCGATTACTGTAAACGGAACCAGATATTTTTCCAAGAAAGAGATAACTTCAAGGGTCAGGCTGAGAAGAGGAAGCTCTCTTGACAATCTGGACAGTGAGAAGATCAGGCGGGCGGTGAAGAATGTATACCGGAAGAACGGCTATTTTTCGCCCAGTGTAACCTTGAAGATCGCCTGCCGGACAGGAGACGGAAAAGGGGAACTCCTTATGGAAATAGACGAGGGCCCCCGCCCCTATATCAGGGAGATAAAATTTTCCGGGAACACTCATGTGAAAGACGAAGAACTCCTTGAAATTATGGGGGTTGAAATGGGTGCCCTTCTGAACATGAAGACTTTTAGAAAGAAACTGTCGAAAGTCCTGAGTGAGTACAAAAAAAAGGGGTACATATTCGCAACGATTGGAGAGCCCGTCCTGGAAGAGGTGCGCAAAGGCGTTTCTCTAAACATCTCTATCACTGAGGGGAGAAAAGTATTATTCACATTCAAGGGGAACAGGCAATTCAGATCCGGAAAGCTGAGGAAGGTGGCGGGACTTCTCGGAATGGAAATGATCCCCGAAACAGATGTTTTAGAGTACGTAAGAGGGCACCTGACAGGTTTCTATGAGGAGGAGGGGTATCCCTTTGCTAAGGTGGAGGTGAGCCGGAAAGGGGAGGATCGAATATTAGTCAATATTTCAGAGGGGGGAAAGGGATATATCCATTCGATCAGGTTCAAGGGAAATGATCATATTGAAGCAGATGAGTTGGAAGGTGTTATGGAGACTTCGAGCAGGAAGCTTTTTTCACTCATCACCGGCTCCGGTATCTACCATGCAAAAACCTTCGCGGAAGATTTCGAGAGAATCAGGGGCTATTATCAATCAAAAGGGTACCCCAACGCGCTGGTTACCCTCGACTCGGTGAAGAGAGGGGAAGAGGGATCAGTAATCGTGACGATCGCTATCGTTGAGGGGGATAGGTTCACGGTAAAGGAGGTGAAATGGAAGGGCGTCACATTCTTCACAGACACGGAAATTGAAAAGGTTGTGAAAAACGTTGCGGGAGTGCCAATAAACTATGTGTCCGCCTTTGCCGATGGGAGGTTGATCCAGAAACTCTATCTCGACAAGGGTTTTGACGATTGTAAGGTTGCTGTAAAATTCCGCACGAACAAGAGTGACAGAATAATTTTTCTCTCCTATATCGTGGACGAGGGACAAAGGTTCTATCTCGGGAAGACGGTGGTGACGGGAACAAACGATGTGTCATCCGATGTTGTGCTGCGGGAACTTCCCGTGAAGAGAGGGGAACCACTGGGAGAATCGGATTTGATCGAGTTCCAACAGCGTCTTTATCGAACAGGCCTCTTCAGCGGGGTAAAGATAAAGAAGTTCAAGAATGATGATCAGGGGACGTTGAATCTTTTTGTCAACGTGAAAGAGGCTAATAGTCTCGTACTGAAGGGTGGTCTCGGATATGGAACCAGGACAGGATACAGGGTATCTCTTGGGGGGACCCATAAAAATATAGACAGTTTTGGCCGTTCAGTGGGAGTTACACTCAGCATATCTGAAATTGAAGATGTCTTTACATCAGAGCTCAAAGAACCGTGGCTCTTTGGGGTGAATATGGTGGGAGGACTTGCTTTTACCGCGCAAAGCACAAAAGATCCTTCCGACAGCTTTGTCGTTGACAAAGTGTCCGTTACAGGCTCCCTTACGAAAGAGTTCTGGGAGCGATCCTCTTTTGCCTTCCAACTTGAATTGGAGAGGAGCAACACCAAGGAGGTAAAGCCCGGCTCTTTGCTGACCTCAGAAGATATTGGTCTAAAAAATAATATCATCCTGAGGCCCATTCTCATACTCGACCTGCGGGATGATCCCTTTATCACGAGAAAGGGGTCTTACAACTCCCTCGTGGGGGAACTCGGTCCCGGATTTCTCGGGTCTGACGTAAACTACTGGAAACTCAACGGGCAGAAATCGTCCTACTTTCCTTTAAAGAAAGAGCTGGTTTTTGCCCTCTCTGCACGGGGAGGATATGCGCGCTCTCTTGAGCATGGCGAGGTCCCCATCGAAAAGCGTTTTTTTATCGGAGGAAGAACAACAGTGAGAGGGTTCAGGGAGAACCGACTGGGGCCACTCGGGATTGATGGGTCGCCTGTAGGTGGTGATACCATGGTCATACTGAACGGGGAACTACGCTATTTTATCAACAACGCCTTTGTCGTGGGCCCGTTTGTTGACGCGGGGAGTGTCTGGCTGAGGAATGTAGAAGGTTTTGGATTTGATCTGAGAGAAACTGCCGGCGTTTCTTTCAAATATCTCACTCCCGCAGGCCCCATCTCATTCGACGTGGGGTTTAAACTAGACAAGAAGAGTGAAGAAAGCCTCACGGAATACCATTTCACAATTGGCGCCGCCTTTTAAAGGGTGAGGATTATGCGGCGGTAGGAACTTCCAGGGGAACTTTTCGCACAACCGCTGTCTTGGCTATCCT
>CAZPLX010000027.1:0-10882 GCA_964587345.1 uncultured bacterium | reverse complement strand
ACCGTGAAAGAAGATACACACTTGGAGAACTCAGAGGACATCACGAGTGTCTCCGCCTCTATGGAAGAACTGTACAGAAAGTCGAGGATCAGGGATATCATTACCAGTAAGAGCACGGCATTCACTATTCACGCAACAGCCCATGTGGAGAAGGGAACAACGAAGATGATATCAGGCCTTTCCCGGAAAGGGCAGACGATCACCGAGATTTACCGGGTTGCAAATTAGAATCATGATGGTTAAATAGAGAAGATTTATCAACCAGGGAGGAACCCTTTTTATGAACACTAAGCACCTTTCCGTTTTTTTAACGTGTGTATTGTTACTCCTTATTTCTGCTCTTTTCTCATCTCCGATTCTCGCAGAGACGAACGTGGACCTCATTTCCGGAAGCGGCCTTGCGGGAGATTTTTTCCAGCCTTCGGGGTTTCTCGAGGGAAACACCCTTCACCTTGCCTTCTCTGGCACGGTAGACGGGGGAACAACATACAAGGTCTACTATGTCCCCGCTGACGGATCAAAAGACTTTTCCCTCAGCACCTTGACGGGAAGTGACGTGAGGATTAACGCGATCGCTCTCGTTTCGGGCACCCCCGACACCTACACCCAGGGGAGGCGTCCCTCTCTCTTCACCGTCGACGATGGCGGGGTTGCCAAGGTAGGGATCGTCTTTTCCGGGGACAACAAAATATATTTTGCCCTCGTAAACCCCGATCTAAGCGGAGGTTCGGGAACGACTGTGGAGAGTGTGACCAGAATTCTCACTACGAACCCTTCGAGTAACATCACCGCAATTTCCGCCGACGGGGATGTGAACGGTATCGTCCATATCCTCTACGCGAACAACACCGGATCCGGAGATGTAATCAATTACGCGAGTTTTCCCTTCGGTGACACAGCAACGGTTACGGAAGTGGGTTCCCTGGACACATCAACGTCATCAACCGCTCCCCCCGGGCTCATGATCCGAACCGACACCTCCGGGAATGCCCACGCTATCTGGTCTTCCGACGGCAACATGGACGGAAACGGCTCCACTGAAGAGTGGAAATGTTTCTACGCGATGATCGATCCCGACAATACAACAACTACCCTTCCCATCCCAAAAACAAGGGTCTTTGGAAGCGATGGATTCTTCGCCTATCCATGGATTTCCGTGAACAGTCCGAGTGAGGTCTATATTTCATCCCAGAAATTCTCAACCAGCATTTTCGAAGGAAGTAACCTTTACCTTGCCCTTTTAAATCCCGGACTTGCCCCCATGGATGGGTTACCTCTTACTGACCCCGATTCGATATTTACAGTTTTTCCTCAAGATACGGGGAATTTTTTCCTAAAACCCGTGATCCTTTCTGACTCCAAACAGAGGATCCATATTGCCGGAGATGGATATTTAGGAAGCGGGATCAGTTACGCAACATATCAGGGAGGAAGCACGCCTTTCACACTTCTCGATCTCCAGAAGCCTGTCTCCCTGACTGACATCCCCACATTCAAGAGCGGAGAATTCGACGGCGAAAGGTCCCACCTCTCTTATTTTTCTTCAGGGAAAGTAGTTGTTTCGTGGGCGGGTCAGGATTCGGGGTCAGGAAATTCCCACATCTTTCTCGTCTCAGCTCCCGCAACGGCTTTCCCTCCAGAACCGGAAGCCCAGACCGGCTGCCAGATAGGAAGAACCGGGAATGGAGAAAGTGCTGACCTTTCAGACCTTGCCATCTTAGTGAGCCCCATGCTTCTCTACCTGATATCCCTGATTCGCAGGAAAAAGAGATATGCGGGGGGTTTGCGATAAGGAAGCGAATATTTCTCATAGTAACTGCCGGACTCTTTGCCCTGGCTCTCATCGCATACCTGTGTCTCTTTTTTTTCCTCTCAGAGGAAAGGATATCCCGGGAGATCTCCCGGGTTGCCGAAAGAGAGGGATACCGGGTAGAGATCGGAGAGATCAGCAAAGGTTTTCCCCTCCGTGTCGAGGGGAAAAACATTACCTTTTACAGGAGGAGCTACGACGATGGATTTACCCTCCCTGCGGTGCGGCTAGAGGTAAGGCTCTTAAAGCTTCTTGGGAAAAAGGCTGTCAGGTTTACCCTCTACGACCCTGAAGGCTCTGGACTCTCGGTCATGGCACCCTTACGACTTGGGTCCGCGAAAATCGTGAGCCACGGTTTCTCATTTAAACCCGGCCTGAAAAGCGGTCTCCCCTCCTTTAAGATCACGGACCTCCAATTTATTCTGGACAGAATTCCGAAAGATATCAGGAGTGAAATATCCCTTCACGGAAAGGGGAATTTTCATATCTCCAGGATTACCATAAAGGAAGGTCTCGGCTTCCCCGTCATGGTCGATTCTCTCGAAGGAAAAGCCTTTCTTAAGGGTGACAGCCTTTATTTCAAGGAGAGCACGGGCACCCTATTTTCCACCCTTTTCCATTTTGCAGGAACTGTTTCCGGGGTAATGAATCTTGCTCGTGGTACAGTCGACATAGAGGCAGAGAGCGAGGACCCCTCGCCATTTGTTGCTAACCTATTGAAATATAAGTCTAATTATGGTAATAATCTTAAAATCAGGATCAGAGGGAGACTCACCTCCCCGAAGATCCACAGGGTGAGAAGATAATATGGGAGATTTCATCTTCACGGTGGGACCGGGAACCTTCGCCGCATGGGCAGACGGTGGGGGGGATAAGGGGAAACGGATAGAACTGCTCAAGGAGTTTGAAGGACCCGATCCTCTTTCCCCTGAAGGGAAGGAGATATTCACCTCTTTTCTCTCATCTATCAGGTCAGGACTCGATAAAGGAATACCCTCCGTGGATCTCATCCTCCCCTCTATGGAGATTTTTGTCCGTACCGTAGAGTTCCCCTTCGCAGATATCCAGAAAGCTCGACTCGCCGCCCCTGCACTTCTCGCCGGCTCCCTCCCTTTCGAAGGAGAATTTTCTCTCGACCTTGTCCCTCTTCGGGAAGGAGGAGAGGGAGAAAGTTACCTCGCTTTCATCGTGAGAGAAGAAAACATTTCAAAGGTTGAAGCTATGGTACGGGAGGCGGGATTTAAGTGCGGTCAGATTGTCCCCGCTTTCATCCCCCTCCTGGCCTATGCACGGGAAAAGCGTACATTCAAGGGAATCGAGTACAGAGACACTACAATATCTCTCAAAGCACCGACAGGGTGGGACGAAAAGGGACTGGTGAGAATTCTCCCCCCACCGGGGAAAGAATCCCTGGAAGAAGGACCTTTCGAAAAACATGTCGCAGTTCTCAACCTCTCGGAAAAGAGGATTGAGGAGAGAGAGGAATGGCCCTCCCACTTTTCACTGGTGGGGGACACTCTCCTTGAATCCTTCGTCCAGGACCCTCTCCTTTCCAAATTCTCCCTCATCGCCGGAAAGACCATACGTCAAAAGGAAGGAGAAGAAAAGGAGAGGAAGAGGAACCTTCTCGGAGCCTCTGCTCTTCTTATCGCTCTTTCCCTCATCTTCTCACTTTCGGGGACAAGCTACTTTACCATGAAAAAAGCAAAATCCCTTCGGGGACTCATGGCGAAGGAGTTCAAAGAGGTCTTCAAGGGAGCCGTCATGGTCGACCCGATCGCCCAGATGAAGGAAAAAATAGCTCTCATCAAAGGTGAGATCGCCCTTTTTCCCTCATCCCAGGCATCTTTTTCCTCCATCCTCCTTCTCCTGGGTAAAACAATAAAGAAGGGAGATTCCATCACAATTAAGTCCCTCGACTATCTCGGGGGAAAAGTAACATTTGTCGGTGAAGCAGCTGGCCAGGAAGCCGTCAACCACCTGAAAGAGAATCTTTTAACAGGAGTGGGAGGGAAAAAGGTAGATGTGATCGAAACCGGTCCCGCCACAACTCCGGGCCGGATAAAATTTACCATCTCCATTTCATGAGGGACAGAGTGAATCTATCTGAAAAAGAGAAGAGGATGATCAAGATAGGGGCGGCCGCAGGGGCGATTATCCTTCTCTTTTCCCTCTATATAGCTCCCTCCCTCTCGAAAATCAGCTCACGGAAGAGAAACTACGAGTACACTCGGAAACAGTACGATGAGTTTCGCCCCCTTATGAGCGAGTACAGGGAGCTCAAAACGAAGGTCGCACTGAACAGAGAGGGAGTAATTCGCTCAAAAGTGACAAGAGACACCTTTCGAAATGCCTTTTCCGCTCTTTTGAATGACAGCGGCCTTTCCATCCAGGCTTTCGAGATCCAATTCGGGGGAACAAGAGAAAAGGGGCAGTTCAAGGAATTTACCTTCAACATTGAAGGAAAAGATCTGACACTGGGCGAAACGCTCAGCCTCATCCGAAGAATCGAGACGGGAAAGGAAAAGTTCGTTCTCAAGGAGACAAGGATCAAAAGAACCTTTGAATCTGAGGAATACCTGAACGTGACTCTCAAGATCGCGGTCGTCTCCGCTGGCTAATCCTTTCCACCCATGGTATCTAAATTGCATCTTCTTCCGGAAAAATGAGGAGGCCATTCATGGGAAAGGGCGAAAGATCAGCAGCATCAATCAAAGTAAACATTTCTGATGGACAGAGGATAGAGATTCGGTGTGGAAAGGGTGAGAAGATTATAGGGAGATCGGGCGATTGTGACCTTATTCTTCCCGACCCATCAGTCTCCCGCACCCATGCGCGCATCGTGGGTACTTCCATGGGTTTTTTTCTGGAAGATCTGAGCAAAAACGGCACCTATATTGAAGGAAGACGTATTTCGAAGGAGGTACTCCCGGATCGGGCAGGCATCACGATCGGACCTTACCTTCTCCACTTTAAAGGACCATCAGGCGAAACTGTCTGGGAAGAGGATGTTCTTACTCAGCTCTTCGACGGACCTGTGAAAAGTTCTGATTTTTCCAAAGAGGGAGTCACAAGGGAGGAGATTCCTGAAACAGCGCAGGATGTGGGAATTCTCGGAAAAAGCAAAGCCGTTACGAACCTCTTCGATTTGATGACGCGTGTGGGAAAAACCGGAATTCCTGTCCTCATTACCGGAGAGACGGGGACGGGTAAAGAACTCGTGGCAAAGGGGATCCATCTCCTTGGAAAGAGACGGCGAAGCCCCTTCGTCGCCATCAACTGCAGCGCAATATCCCCTGAGATCGTCGAGTCGGAACTGTTCGGTCATGAGAAAGGGGCCTTTACGGGAGCCGTTTCAAGAAGGAAAGGAGCCTTTGAGATCTCCGCAGGAGGAACTCTTTTCCTCGACGAAGTGGGAGATATGCCGGCAAATATTCAACCAAAACTCCTGAGGGCTCTGGAGGAGTCAGAAATACGAAGGGTGGGGAGTAACGCGACCCTTAAAGTGAATACAAGGGTCATCGCGGCCACAAACAGGCTGCTTACGGATGAGATCGCCGCAAACAGGTTCAGGAAAGACCTCTATTTTCGTCTCAATTCTTTCCCCATTACTGTGGTGCCCTTGAGGGAAAGAAAAGAGGATGTGGAAATTCTCGCCTTTTCCTTTCTCTCTCTTTTCGACGCTGCCTACGGAGGATCACGAAAAATTACTCCCGGGGGCATTCGTTATTTAAGGGAATATCCATGGCCAGGGAATGTAAGGGAGTTGAAAAACGGGATCAACCGGGCAGCGATATTAGCCGAAGGAGAGACCATCGATACAGCTACCCTTACCAGAGTTTTTTCCGGATCAATTCCTTCACTCTCATCACTGCCCGGATTGGGAGTCCCTCCCGGGAACCTCCGTAAGATAGAGCGAGCGGAGCGGAATACCATCGTGAAAGAACTCGTTGAAACGGGATGGAATAAGACACAAGCAGCGAAAAACCTCGGTATCTCAAAATCTACTCTTTTCGAAAAATTAAAGAGATACCAGATAATTACCCCCTGATCTCTTAAAGGTTCAAATTTCGGACCCAAGTCCGTCCAATTTCAAAACGCTTTAAACCTTTCTCAAAGATCATTTTTCTCTCACCTCTAAAAACAGCACCTTATGGAGATATTTTTCTCCTCCTCCTGGCACTCCCCTTGCTTCTCAGATAACAAACAGAATAAGGGAGGTTCCTTATGAGGAAAGATAAGGGAATTGAGTGTGTGAATGGAAAGAAGGGTCAGGGATTGACGGAATATATTATTATCCTTGCCCTTGTGGCCATTGCGGCAATCGGAATAGTTAATATCTTCGGGAATCAGCTGAGAAACCAGTTTCACACCGTAATCTCCGCCCTCTCGGGCCACGGACTCACAGTGAAAGACTTATCCTCCAGTTCTGAAAAGGAAACAAATAAGAAAAGCCTCAAAGACTATGGAAAATCAAAATAGGATACAGGGAAAAAGGGGAGCCGTTCTCCTCGAAGGGATCATCGCCTCCATTCTCTTCCTCCTCCCTGCACTCTTTATCATCGATCTTGCAGTCACGGGGGGAACCATTCATCAGATCGGCTACATCATCCAGAAGTGTGCCCGTAATGCAAGCCTATCCAGGGGAATCCGGGCACACACAGTCACAGGTGAATCAAAAGTGACCTTCGGACAGGCATTTCAAAAGGAAATTTTCAGCGGAAGGGTTCGGAAGGTGAAGGTTACCCTCCTCGGGGAGAGGGGTAACCGCCTGGAGGGGAAAAAATTTCTTGAGGCGGGATCAATCATCACAATGGATGTAAAAGTTCTTCTCTCCATGAACTTTCTTCCCTTCGGGGCATTCCGAATCTTTAGTGGGAGGGGCCAGTCTTTCGAAAGAGGAGGAATTAATGGGTATGTCACGTACCGTTCACAACGTACCTTTATGGTGGAGTGAAAAATGATTCTATCCAGGAGTGATAAAAAGGGGGCCGTCCTCCCCCTCTGTGCTGTAACAGCCATCGCTCTTGTCACTGCAGTCGGTTTCGCAGTTAACATGGGTGCATACTTTTACGACCGATCCTACACCGAAAACAGTGGGGATGCCATCGCTCTTTCACTCTCTACTGTGGAGGCAAGAGGCATGAATGCTGTCGCCTTTCTTAACGAGGGGATGTTCACTGCCGTAGGACACATCAGGACGATCCTGGTTGCCTGGATCGCCTCAATCGGTGTCGCCCTATCGGGACACATCGCTCCTTTTCTCAGACTCACCAGGAGGGCACCAGGAACGATACGAAAGTTGTGGGCTGAAGGGGTAACTCTCTCTAAGGTGGCTCGAAAAATTCGAAAAACCTATCCGGGAATCCTCCACGGGTACACTATTTCGTTGATGCGTTACTACGGTGTAAAAGGAGTGGTCACTCAACAGCGACGTAAGGTCAAAAACGGGAAAACCCATACGCTCTCCCTGGAAGTGAAAGATGGAAAACCTTTAGAACTCCTGTCGATTGTAAGGGAGGCTAAAGGTTCGATGAGGGTGAAAAGGCCGCGTAATCCTTTCAAGCGTCATCTTTTCAAATTCCTGATGAGAAACTTCAGTGGAGCCCTTAAAAAAGCGCTGCGCCTCAAGGGGAAGATTATTCCCCAAGTGGTAAAAGAATCATCCTCTTCCGGTGAAACGATCATCTTCCTGGGATCACATGGAACAAAAGAAACCTATTTTAGGTCTCTTTTCCCCTACAGCTACAAAAATGTAACCAGAGGAACTGCTCTCGTAACAGGGGGATCCTACCGAAGGGCCACATGGACTAGCAGGCTTATCCCATTTCGGGAAAAAAGGAGCAAGGTAAAAAATAATGAGGAGGCCTGGTATGGAGAATAATAGGGGTACTGCTCTGATGGAACTCTTGATCGTCATCCCTTTTCTGATCATCACAATTTCGGGAACCCTATTATCAGTGAAACTTCTGGAAGGGAAGATGGAAACCCTCTGGAGCACTTTTAGGGTGAACATAATTTCGGGAAGGAGCGGCAGGGCCGTGAAAGACCTTTTGAGTGAATCCCACAGGGAGTTCAGCAGGATCAAAAAAATCGAGGAATCACACAAATCATTCAAAGGGTTTCCCCGCCTAGTGCCGCAACTTCCTCCCTGGGACAGGGAACTAGAGGTAACCCGAGAGGGAAAAAGAAAATATTCCCGTCTCCCTCTTCTCTCATTCAATGTCAATTTTTCAGAAAAAAACCGGGTGGCGGTAAATTGCTGGGACAGGAATTCAAAGGAGGGGAAAAAAATATGGACTGCAATCGTGACTCCCCTTCATCTGACCCTCCTGTCTCTCTTATGGAGGTAAGAGATGATTCGTACTATTATTTTTTCACTCCTCATCGTGGTGTCCCTTCCTTTTTCAGGATGGGGCATCGATTCCTCAGGAAAAAATGACCAAAATCACTTCCTACCCACTGGAGAATTTAAAGTCGACCAGTTCATGAGAGCCTCCGACCGCCCAAAAAAAGTCCAGATAAAAGATCTCATATCCTCAGGCCTTATAAATGCGGCCCCCCCCCTTCTACCGGCAATTAAATCTGCAATTTCCCCTGCCCTCCTCGATATAAAGGAGGGGAACCTCTACTGTGCAGTGTGTAAAAATAAGGGCAAATATGGGAAGTTCGGAGATATTCTCTCCTGCGTCTTCTTCTTACAAAACCAAATCACCCCAAATTCTATTAAAGCGAAGGAAAGAAGAGAAATTCGCGAATTTCGCGGGACATGGGAAAATATTGGGGGGCTTAAGGCCTATTCTTTTTTCGACACACTCAGGGGGACCCTTGGGACAATCGTATTCTGGAAACATTCTCCACCTTCCTGCGAGATCATCTCCCTGGGAGAGACGATGTGAAAAGAAAAGCCCTCTTATTCTCTTCTCTCCTCATATCTCTCACAGCCACGTTCATCCTCTATGAAAAGATACATAAGGCCGAGATACATATGGAGAAGGGGAAAAAACGGGGAAGGATCATCGTCGCGGGGAAAAAGCTAAACCCCGGGGAAACCTTCGATAGCACAACAGTAAAAACACTCTCGATCCCAGAAGAAGATATATTTTCGCGGATGGTGCGGGAAAAAGAGTTTCCTCTCATCAAAGGAGCGGGAACAAAAAATACCATTGAAAAGGGAGAGCCTGTAACCTGGGAGGACATCGAGGATCCTGTCTCCCTATCCCGTTTTTCGAAAATTATAACGAAGGGAATGCGGGCCATCACAATTCCTGCGGGAGATGAAGGCACTTTCTCCGGACTGCTGACACCGGGGGATCATGTGGACGTCTACCTTTCCTATATCAACCGAGGAGAATACAAGGATCGAACCTTCCTCCTCCTCACAGACAGGGTTGTCGCAGCCGTGGGATCCCATTACGGAAAGATGGAGGAGGGAGAGCAGAATCCAGTTTCCGTCTCCAGTGCAACGCTTCTATTATCTCCCCTCCAGGCGGAATGTCTTCTTAAGGCACGGGAGAACTCCTCGGCAAAAATCAGCCTTATTCTCCGAAACCCTAAAGAAAAGAAGAAAAAAAAGCGACACCCCGTGAGAAAGAGAGGTCCCCGCCAAATTGAGATCTACAGAAGGGGCATCCTCTTTCCCTCACAAAAAATTTATTGAGTCCCGTGAGGAAAAATAGTTGGTAATACAACCATACAGAGTCCTGTGGCTATTCTCCCTTACCCTTTTCCTTTTTCCTCTTTCCTCCCTCCCCTGCAAAGGAGGGGAGGAAGATATCATTATTCCCGAAGGAAGACAGCATTATCTAAATATTGAAGGCGTTGTGCGTATCGCTGTGGGGAATCCCGATATCATATCCGTCTCCCCCCTCAAACAGGGAGAAGGGATCCTCATAGTAGGGAAAAAAGAGGGAACCACGGATCTTCTCCTGTGGAGGAAAGGAGGTGTGGAAAGTCATATTGTAGAGGTAACAACGAGCTTTTCATTAAGGGGAAAGGAGATTGACGGAAATCTTAAGAAACTCTTGAGGGAAATGGGGATAAAGAACCCCAAAATCACCCACGTGAGAGGAGAGAGGGTAGTCACCGGAGAAGGAACTGGAGTGCAAGTCCATAGGGCGAATGCTCTCATAGGTAAGTTTGACCATTTAATTTCATCCCTCGACGCCGGAAAAGAAGAAAAAAGAGAAATTCTCTTCGATCTCCGCTTCATCGAGGTAAGCCGAGGGGGGCTTGAAAAGGTTGGAGTGAGGTGGCCGGCAAGCACTCCTCTTTTTTCCCGATATGGAAACAGAGAAGACAAAGGACTCATCCTCACCACTTCACTCGACTTAGCAATCGAGCACTTACAATCAAAAGGTCTTGGACGGATACTTGCGAATCCGATTCTCGTTTGTGAAGAAGGAAAGAGGGCATCCTTCCATGGAGGCGGGGAAATCCCCATCATCATAATTGGAGATGGTAAGCGAGAGGTCCAATGGAAAAATTACGGGATTATATTGAATCTTCAGACGAAAAGAGATGGGAAAGGTTTTCTTTCCACTGAAGTGGATGCAGAGGTGAGTACTATAGATCATAGCAGCGGAACAGGCGATATCCCTGGTTTCATCACCAGGAAAGTGAACACTTCCTTTTCCGTTTCCCCTGGTCAGACGATAATCCTTTCAGGACTAGTACGAAGCGAAATGTTGAAAGACGTGAGCAAATTTCCCCTATTCGGGAACATACCTCTAATCGGGGAACTTTTCAAATCGAGAAGTTTCAGAGAGGACAGATCCGAACTCATCATAACGATTACACCCTCCTACCTCGATTATAAAATAAGCAGAGATCTGAGTAAATCAACAAGAGATAATTATAATAAAATGGATGAAGAAATGAAGTTTAACCTCCTGGATTAGTAGGTATATTATGGCTTTATTACGTATAGGATCCTCAAGAATAGCACAGGGAGGAAGTACCATACCCACGGATGATACTCATAGCCAAATCGAAGATAAATTACAAAACGGTGTGGCGGGGGAAGAGAGACAGTTTTATCTCTTAGAAAAGGGGAGTCGAGGCAAGAATAAA
>CAZPLX010000026.1:0-11428 GCA_964587345.1 uncultured bacterium | reverse complement strand
CCCCCCCCCCCACCCACCCCCCCACCCCCCCCACTCCCTCCCTATATTAACCCGCCCCCCCTTTTCTTTCGATAAAAGTTCGCCCTGTACTCAGCTTTCATGAGGTTCCCTCGAAAAGATCCTCTGGTGATGTCGACAGCATGAAGGGGGTCTGCGTCGTCGAACTCGCTCCTGTCGGTGGACGAAAAGGAGAGGGATCCGATCTGCTCCAAAGCCCCATCAAAAAGAACAACCCTCCCCTCCCCCGAAAGAGAGTATTGCTCCGTTTTCTGTCTATGATTCGGATCGTCTCCCCCGGCACCGCCAAAATCATCTATCTCCGCGTCTGCCGATGAGTAGCGGGAGACGAAGCGGAAAGAAAACGTGTCCCCAGGACGAATATCCACCTTTCCGGAAAAAGTGCTGTTCTCATATCCATCCCGCTCACTGTTGCCGAACTGAGTTCCTGCCGCAGAGATCCCTCCAGTCTCATAATGGGATGCCGAAAGAGAATAGTGGAGCCAGCCGTATTCTCCGCCCACATGGAAAAGGTTCCTCCTCGTTTCCCAGGAACCATACTCTGAGAAGAGCGAAAGGGAGGGTTTTCCCTTCCCCTCTTTCGTGATGATGTTGATCACACCTCCCATGGCATCGGAACCGTACAGAGTGCCCTGGGGGCCCCTCAGGATCTCGATCCTGTCGATATTATCCACGTTCAGATTTGAAAAATCGAAGGTCCTCCCGGGAGATATGGGATCGTTTGCCTCGACCCCGTCAACGAGCACCAGGGTGTGTTCCGATTTCGCCCCCCGGATGAAGACAAAAGATGTTGTCCCCGCCCCACCGTTGTGAATCACTTCCACTCCTTTTACCTTTTTCAACAGATCCGAAATAAAAGTATCTCCTGACCGATCGATATCCTCTGAATGAATTACTGTAATGGAGCTGCCTACCTCATGAATAGACGTGGCAAGTTTAGTGGCTGTGACGACGATCTCTTCCGTCGGCCCTTCAAAATCATTTCCCCTCGCCTGGAGGGGGCCCCATCCGATTATCAGTACAATGCATAACGTGGAACAGAAAAATTGCCGCATACTTCCTCCTCCTTCGTAAAAAAAATCCCCGAACTCTCTTCCTCTGAGAATCCGGGGACGCCGTTTGCCATCCACCATGTGTGGCCGATATCCTACTCCTCGAGGATCACACGAGGCCTATGTCGCAGGGCAGGTCTTCTGGCTCCCGGATCACCCTACATCCCGCGCCTTCCCATCCCTTTCGGACAGTGGCTCACTGCGGAATTCGTCCCCGGTTACAGCGGCGGGACCGCCACGGAATTTCACCGTGTTCCCTTCGATTCCTAAGAATCGCCCTTTCCCTTAAATTAATACACCCATTATCTTCTGTCAATCCTTCCGGAACTATCCCTTGTTGGCGAGAAATATCGTCTTGTCATCTGTGTAGGAGATAATCTTCCCCTCTTTCTCGAGAAACTCAAAGTAATCGCGTTGTTTCTTCGTTCCCCTTAATATTTTCTTCTTGAGAGCTTCTCTTCGCTCTCGTTGTGGGTCCGTGCGGGCTAACCATGAGGAGAAATCATGGGCTTTCCTGAAAGGGTGAATGTCGGTAAGGGTGAGGGAGCTCTTTTCAAAGAGAGAACGCCACTCGGAGAGAGGAAGTGAGCGCACATGGGTTTCATCCCGGAGCCATTCAATTTCATTGATAAAACCCGCAAGATCGGGATCTTCGGGAACCGTGCTGTCGACGACTATCAGGTGCCCCTCCTGGCGTAACACTCTTCGCGCCTCCTTGAGAAATGCTCCCACATCCTCATAGTGGTGTGATGCGATCCGGCAGGTAACAAGAGAGAAGGAAGACTCCCGGAAAGGAATCTTTTCTGCATCCCCCTGAACAAACTCCATCCCCTCACACCCGTAGATTCTTTTTCCTTCCTTGAGCATTCCCGGCGCCAGGTCTAGAGCAACCACAAAAGGGCAATGCCTTCTGAGAACAGCAGCTGTGTGCCCTGTGCCTGTGGAGACGTCGAGAGAGCTGTCACTCCTCTCCTTCATTACGAAGTTCTCGATGTAGGCAAGATCGACCCCTTTTACGTGATCGTCACTCTTCCCATACGCTTTTGCCCATCCCGAGAAGGCATCTCCTACCTTCCTTTTTCCCATCTCCTCCGCCCTTTCCCCCTCAATCGTATTTCGTCCTCTTTCGGTATCTGGTACAATCTTACCAATGTTAAAACAGTTCAGCGAAAAATGACAGGTAGTCTCCCATCACAACTCTTCGCAGGTTCCTACCGGGCTCTCAAGGGGACCCTCATCTCCCATCTCCTTGAAGAGATTTCCCTGGATCCCTTGTCGGAAAAGATTGTCCTCCTCCCCTCAAACTATCTTGCCGGGGATATTTACGGGACCATTGGACGAAAACTGGAAAAACCGGCACTTAACCTTCGATTCCTGTCAATCCTCGATTTTGCGAAACTCATTCTAAAACATTGTGGAATCCTCCCCAGGGAAATTGAACACACGACCAGGACCATGATGCTTTCAGGGCTCCTCTCCTCCTTGGAACCGGATGAAGACACTCCATTCCTGTTCGGCCGAAAAAATATTTCTCGGGGTATCGTTACGGTCCTGTTGCGGCTTTTTGATGAGCTGGAAGAAGGGATGATTTCCCCCGGAGAGGGGAAATCCCTTCTCAGGACCCAATCCTTTCTCAACCTCTTTCCAGACCCTGCGAAGATCAGAGATCTTCTGAGCCTCTATGTCCGATTCATGGAACATGTGAAAACAAGGGGGGTGATGACCCGCAGCGCCATCATCCGTTTGGCTGCCGAAAAGTTCGAAACACCAGGATATCCTTTCCGCGTCAGGCTCTACGGTTTTTACGATTTTACCCGCCTTCAATGGCTTCTTGTCATGAAACTGATCGACTCGGGGCTCCTCGAAGAGATCTATTTCCCTCTCCCTTTGAAGGAAGGCGTTTCGGGAAATCAGAGGCTCCACACGCGAGAGTCCCAAAAGGAGGCGATCACTCCTCTTTTCCGCTACGCTTTTCCCGCACTCTCCCATTTTCTCCATCACTTTGACGGGAACATCACCTTTCTTGAAGAGGAGGGGGAGAGGTCGGAAGCAAACCACTCCTTTAAAGAGAAGATCGTCGACGAGAAAAGATCCCCCTCTCCTGAAAGAATCCCTTTCTACATCATCAGCGCACCTCACGTGTCAGGGGAGTTAAGAGCGGTTGCAAGGCGCATCAAGGAAGAAGAAAAAGAAGGGATCCGTGGGAAGAGGAGAGCCCTGATCTACAGGAGTCTCGACGAAGACACCGTATATGATGTGGGGAAGATTTTCGAAGAATTTAACATGCCTTGTGAGATAGTCTGGTCTCTTCCTCTCCTGAGAAGCGCTCCAATCAGAACTCTCTTCATGATGATCCGCCTTCCCTTCGAAAGGTACCCGAGGAGAAGTACAATAGACACTCTCACCTCTCCCTGCCTGAACAGGGAATCCCTATCTCCTGGAAGCGAGGTCTTTGTCCCCCTATTCGAGAACATCTCGAAATCCCTCTCCATCACTGGAGGAGAAGAGTGGAAGATAAAAATCGACCATTATCTCCAGGGACGGCCAAAGAGAAATTCCACCCTTCAAGAAGAGGTAGATAGGGGAGGGGCAGACCGATATTTCCGCGGGGCATATTCACTTCTTCTTTCCTTGCACGCATTACAGTCTCACCTGGACACCCTTCTATTGACAAATTCTTTTCAAGAATTTGCATCACACGTGGAGGAGCTCCTTACAACACTTATCAGGATCAATGGTACCGATGAAACCAGGGCACTCCAGAAAAATGTTGTGAAAAAGATGACAAAGATTCTGAAATGCTTCGGAGAGCTGGAGAGTAAAGAAGCGCTCTTCCCGGGAGCCGCGGTTGCGGTGGATCTTCTGGAAAAGGTCTGCGCAGAAGAGACAGTTCAACTCCACAACCCCGGCTTTGCGAGAAAGAGGACGGGCACAGTGATAGGCGATATTTTCAGCCTGAGGGGCATGACGTTCGATGAAATCCATATCATGAGAATGAACGAAGGGGTGTGGCCTGCACTAAGAAGTGACGAGGGGCTGTTACGGGACGATGAGCGGGAAATTGTGAGAGCCTATTTGCGAGCTCCCTCAATGCCTCCGGTACTTCCCTTAAGGCGGGACAACCTCCCAGAGGAAAAGCTTCTCTATTGTCTTCCTCTCTTGATGTGCACACAGATACGATCAATCTCCTATCTTCGCTCCACTCTCTCAGGAAAAGAGCAGATTCCTTCTCCATTTCTGGGAGAGCTCCTCTTCCGATACAGGGGACCCGATCTGTACACAAAGGGCTATACAGGAGAGGTTCTCGGTGATTCTTTCTATGAGTTCCCCCGTCAGCTTAAAGGAAGACTTGCCTTCGCGGGGATCCCCTCCGTCCGGGAGGAAAACCTTGCCCAGCTCTTTTCCCTCCAGGGGCAGAAAAAGGCTCATATTGTCGTTCCTCCTGAGACATCCCGCTGCATCGAGAGGTCGGTGAAACTCGAATCCCGACGGCTTCTCGGTAAAGATCTTGCTCCCCTGCCCGCCTCACTCGACGGGGCCCCTGCGGTGAAGAAAACAGTGAACCACACCTTTCTCCACAACTACATCACATGCCCTTATAAAACATATCTCCGCTACGGGCTCTCTCTCGATCCTCTTCAGGAACCCGAGGAGATCTTCTCACTTGGACCTATGGAAAAGGGGATCATCGTTCACAGAGTGTTACAGATCCTCTACAGTGAAAAAGAGCAAAAAGGAGAGTTCCCCGTAACAGCAGATACGGTACGCCAGGTCATTGATGAATTCGGCAGAAATCACCCCTCTGGGTTGGAAGGACTCCTCCATGTTACCTGGAGAGAGATTACCCGCGTGGTTGAGGCCTTCATCGCGTGGGAAAGAGGGACAGAAACGGGAACCAAACCCTCTCTATTCGAGGTTACATTCGGGATGGGAGGCCGATACAGAACGACTATTTCCCTCGGGGGAGAGACTTATCCCTTTTCAGGAAAAATTGACAGGATCGACACAGCGAAGGGGAGGGTCCGGGTCCTTGATTACAAGTTCACTTCGGGGAGCCAATATTATGCCCTGCCCGAAAAGATTGCGATCGCCTTTTACAATCAGATTCCCCTCTACATAACTGCCGCAAAAAAAATCCTCGAAGAGGACGGCAAAACTAATTTCACTATAGAGGGAGGTTACATTGCCCTGAAAGCCCCCCGAAATGACCGGTATCTCCATATTGTCCCATTTACCGAAAACTCCCCACTTCTTGGAAAATGGAGAGAGGCACTTTCTCTCCTTCTTTCGAGCCTGTCAGGAAAATCTTATCCTCCTATGCCCGACAGGGACTATCCTGTGGAAAAGTGGAATCTTTCCTACTGCTCTACATGCGCTTACAAGGATCTTTGCAGGGTTTCCCCTGCAACGAAGGGAACAGAGCACATTTCTTCGGCACTGCGGAGGAACCTCTTTTCCCTCTACCCTTCCCTTTCGTGGCATGCAAAATACAGGGGGGCAGGTGAATGAAAGATCTCCACCCCTCAGAGTACCTCCTCGCCGGAAAAAATCTTTCTATCGATGCCGGTGCCGGTACGGGGAAAACTACGATCCTCGTGAATACGGTAACCTCCCTCTTCCTCAACGACCTTTCCCTGACACCGGAAAAAGTTCTCCTTCTCACGTTCACAGAGAAAGCGGCCACGGAGATGAAGGTCCGCCTCTTCTCCCTCTGGCACACTCTCCACGCTTCTCTTCGGTCGGAAGATAAGGAGGTCGAAGAAATTTTCGGCGCCCATCCCGGAATTATCCCCCTTCATCCCCCGCTTTCAGAAAACCGGCAACTTCTTCTCCACAGAATATCCGAGTTGACTGAATATTCCGGGAAACTCCAGATATCGACCATCCACTCATTCTGTCTCTCCCTTTTGAAAGAGTTTCCGCTTGAAACAGGAGTCGACCCGGGATTTGAAATTGTTGAACCTTTCGAGAACAGCACTCTTTTTGATGATGCCTTTGCCCGATTCATTCAGGAAGAGCTTGGAAAGGCACCCCTTTCTCCTTTCTGGGAGAACTTTTTTGATCTCTTTTCGAATCTCGAGCTGGGTAGAGATTTTCTCAGAAAATTTTTTCACATTATCTGCGTCACAAGCCGTGACCTTTTCACCCTCGGCCTCATTGAGGATTCCCGGAAAGAAGATATCCCCCTCTCACCCTTCCTGGAAAAGTTCCATCTCCCCCTGTACAGGATCCTACTTCGTTATCTCACCGAATCAACCCCCGATGGGCCAGAGATGAGTAAAGCATTTTCAGTGGTTGCAGGGGAGACAGAGGACATTATTGCTCTCCTTCAAGAGGGCAATATCCCCTATCCACCTCAAAGTGACCATTTCTTGTCTTCCTTACGAAAGCTCGACGGAAGAAAGCTCCGGAGCGGGAAGCGCTATCCCCTGAACGAAGAGCTTTTTTCCATAGACACCCTGGAAAGAGGAAAGATCCATAGGATCCCGTGGAAGGGGTCCCTGGGGAACATCAAAAAGAGGATAGAGAAATCCCTCAAAATGGGAGAGCAGATAAGGAGAGGCGCCCTCATCGAAGCTGATCTGCTGAAGAAGGCGCGTACTATGCTTCGCCTCTTCCAGGAAGAGAAAAAGGGGAAGCTCGATTTTATGGATCTTCTCATCAAGTCTGTTAATCTTCTTCAACAGAAAAAGCATATCCGGGAGACACTCAAAAAAAGATTTTCCTATCTTCTCATCGACGAGTTCCAGGACACGGACCCGATCCAGGCCCTCCTCTGTGGATTTCTAAGCGAGAAAAAGGGGAATTTTGCCATACCTTTGCCCGAGGTGGAACTTGAAGGGGGAAAACTTTTCATCGTGGGAGATCCCCGGCAATCGATCTACCGCTTCCGCCGCGCCGATCCCCAGATTTACTCTACCATGATGCAGATCATACTCTCTGGAGGAGGAGAAAAGAAGGCTCTCACACATAACTACAGGAGC
The DNA here is from genome assembly GCA_964587345.1 of uncultured bacterium. Lineage (GTDB taxonomy): Bacteria > Desulfobacterota > Deferrimicrobia > J040 > J040 > CAZPLX01. The sequence goes on along the minus strand of CAZPLX010000026.1, from coordinate 4,374 downwards.
AGATCACCTCTCGTATCTTTTTTCAACGATTTTTTCCCCACACTTTTCCAGGAGGAATCAGACTACTCCTTCCCCTATGGAAAAGCGTTACATCCAGAGAGGGGACATGGATCCGGGGTGTGCGCAGTTCGCGCATATTCCCTCCTCTCAAAGGAGGGACGTGAGGATTTTCTCGCTGATCTCCTTCTCAAGATCCGGGATTCAGGGATTTCTTTATGTGAGGGAGAGAAGAAAAGAGAGGTGGAATGGAAGGACATCGCTATTCTCTACAGAGCCGATCTGGGGAGAGAAGTGCTGGGGCCTGTGAAGGAAGCGTTTCTCCGGGCAAAGATCCCACTTATCGTTCCCTCTTTGAAAGGATTCTATGAGAGACAGGAAGTGCAGGATCTGCTTCTTCTCCTAGAAGTTCTCTGTGACAGGGAGAACAGGACTGCCCTCTACGGTGTGTTGAAATCTCCTTTCTTTGGATTCTCTGACTCAGACCTCGTTCCTCACTTTGCCACAGGGAATCCCCCCGGGAAGGAACTCGACCATGCCCTCCAGACTATAAGGGAATGGGAATCTTTGAGGGACACAGAAGGGGTTCACACTATTATCGAAGGTCTCCTTCGGGAGACGGGCTACGAATACACCTCCCTCCTTTCGACTGGCGGGGAGCGGGGATTTTACAACATCCAGAAAATTCTCACAATTGCGAAGGAGTTCGATCGAAGATATGGAGGGTCCCTGAGAAGTTTTGCCTCCTTTCTCAGAAAACAGATTTCCGTCACAGCCGATGAGGGAGAGATACCCTATTTCGAAGAGGGAGAGAACGCGGTAAAAATGGTCACGGTTCACGGCGCCAAGGGTCTCGAGTTCCCTGTGGTCATCTATTACCTCACGGGAGAATATATCAATAAAAGGGTGGGGCCCGTTCTGTACGACAGGGTGAGGGGAAAGATGGCGATTCAGATGGATAATTACTCGACCCCTTCTTGTTTTGAACTTCTCTCGCGGAAATACCGCCGGGAAAAATCCTGGAAAGAAGAACAAATTCCCTTTTTAGCCCTCGAGGTTCACAAGGCGGAAGCGGAGGAACTCCGCCTCTCATATGTTGCAATGACCCGTGCCCGGGATTACCTCTTTATCGTTTCTTCACCTCCCGAGAAGAAGTCGATGGAGCGCCCCCACCTTTGGAAGGCACTGGAATCATACCTCCTCCCCCACACGCCAAGGCCCGCACAATGCGAGATCACGGGCAGTGAGGGAGAGATACGTTCTCCCAGGGAAGGCATTACAATCTTTTCCGCCCAAATAACTCCATCAAAAAGAGAAAAGGATCAATCTCTTACCGAAGATCGGCATCCTCTTTTCCCCTCCTTCTCCCCTTCTCCACTCCCCGCCAGGCCAATGTCTCCCCCTCTTCCTGCCTCTGGGATTGTAAAAGAAGAGGAGGGGAATCTCTTCGGGAAACGAGTTCATTCCATCCTCGAAATTTTCCCCCCCTTCGATGGTTCTCTTTTCACGAAAGGGACTCTTGTGGGAAAAACACATTTTTCCCATCCTTCCGAAAGGGACCGTTTCGCGGAAATTATTAAGAAGATAAAAAAGAGCCCTCTCCTCACACGCTTTGAGGGCTGGCAAATTCTTGGAACCGAAGTGCCCATGATCTCCCACAGAGGGGAAAGGGAGGTTGTTGAGGCAGCCGATATCGCACTCACCGATGGAAAGGTCATCGTTGTTATTGACTATAAAACAGGCCGCCGCTCACCCGCTAAAGACAGAGAGTACAAAGAGCAGGTCCAGAAATATGTGGGGGCACTCTCGCGGGGAACAGGCATCACCACGAAGGGTCTGGTCTGGTACATTGAAATCGATGAATGGATCCCCGGGATCGGTTTCTCCCGGGGCTCCATGGAGAGTTAGTGTTTCTTGGGGTCTTTGTACTTTTTTATTCCTTCATCCCCCTCACGAATCTTCTCCAGCATGAACTTCCTGAGGCGGATTCTAAACTCCGCGGGAATTTCCTCCACACTTGCCTCCCTGGAGATAATCCTTGTAATATCATATGTTTTCAAGAAGTTCATGCATGGCTCACACAGGCTGATATGTGTTTCCAGCTCTTCCCGGAGTATGGGGTTCATCGACCCGTCCAGGTAATCTGCAAGCAGGTTCACAATTTCTCTGCACATCATAGGCTTATACAATCCCCTCAATCATATATTTCTCGAGACGCTGTCTAAGGTAGAGCCGTGCCCGGTGAAGTCTCGATTTTACCGCGGGTACAGTAAGACCGAGTATGTTGGCCGTTTCTTCGTTGGGCAACCCTTCAACATCGCTGAGTATGAGAACAATCCTGTATTTTTCAGACAATTCCCCGATAAACTTCCGCAGAATATCGCCTAGTTCTCTGTTCATCACCTGCTTTTCCACTTCCCTCGACCAGTTTCTCACTTCTCCGGCATGTTTCCCTTCCTCTGTAAATACGGGCATAAAGGGCTCGAGAGAGACCGTTTCTGTTCTCTTTCTGCTCCTCAGGCGCATGAGGCTCGCATTCACACAAATCCGGTACATCCATGAATAAAAAGCCGAATCCCCCTTGAATGAGTCTATCTTCTGGTAGACGATCATGAACACATCCTGCACGATTTCTTCCGCATCGCTCCTGTTCCTGAGGATCGACATTGCAAGATTAAATATCCTCCCCTGATATCTCTCGACGAGTTCCTCAACCGCGGATTCCTCACCATTTTTTAGTCCTTTGATGAGAGCGGTATCGTCATGCAACACCTTTTCTTTCATCTACACCCTCTTTTGATTACTTCTAGGTGGTAGCAGTTTCTCTCAATATGCTTTTTCATTCTACTGTCACACTTTTTGCGAGGTTTCTAGGCTGATCAACATCCGTTCCTTTGATCACCGCCATATGATATGCGAGAAGCTGGAGGGGAATCGCTTCAACGATTGGCAGGAGGTATCGAGGAGTCGGAGGGATATAGATCACATCCTCCACTTTCCTCTTGATATCCTCATCCCCTTCTGTAGCCACCGCAATGACCCTTCCTCCCCTCGCAAGGACTTCCTCCACATTGGACATCACCTTGTCGTAGGTAGAATCGTTCGGAATAAGAATAACAACAGGCATGTTTTCGTCGATCAGCGCAATAGGCCCATGTTTCATCTCTCCCGCGGGGTATCCTTCCGCGTGGACATATGATATCTCTTTCAGTTTGAGCGCTCCCTCGAGGGCAAGAGGATAATTCAGGCCCCTCCCCAGATAGAGAAAATCTCCCGTGTCTTTATATTTGCTGGCCAGGTCCCTGATGTAGTGGTCGAGTCCCAATCCCTTTTTAACAAGAAGGGGAAGTGTCCGGAGTTCCTGGATTCTCCCTGCAACATCCTTCTGGCTAATTGTTCCCCTGTGTGAAGCGAGATGAAGAGCAAGCATATAGAGAGATACTAGCTGGGTTGTAAAAGCCTTGGTAGATGCAACGCCAATTTCAGGCCCTGCGTGAGTGTAAATAACCCCGTCCGACTCCCTTGCAATCGTGGATCCCACCACGTTGCAGATCGCAACGGTCGTTCCCCCCTTTTTCTTGGCCTCCCGCAAGGCGGCGAGTGTGTCTGCCGTCTCACCGGACTGGGATATGGAGATCGCGAGATCACCCGATTTCACTATTGGATCTCGGTAGCGAAACTCTGAACTCAAGTCGACTTCCACGGGAACCCGTGCAAGACCCTCGATGAGAAATTTTCCGACGAGCCCTGCATGCCATGACGTTCCGCATGCAAGGATAAAGATCTTTTCCATATTCTTCAAAGCTTCTCCCTCTTCGGGAATCTCGTTAAGGGTAATCCGGCCCTTTTCAAAGTCAACCCGTCCCGCAAGAGTATCCAGGAGAGCCCTGGGTTGTTCAAAAATTTCTTTTTGCATGAAATGTTTGAACCCCTCTTTCTCCGCCATTGCAGCTGTCCACTCGATATAATGCTCCTCTTTTCTGACCCTGTTTCCCTTGAAGTCCATCACAGTGCAGCTTCCTCTTTCTATGACAACAATCTCGCTGTCATCGATAAAGAGAGCTCTTCTCGTGTAGGGAAGAAGAGGAGGAATGTCTGATGCAACAAATGTTTCTTCCTCCCCCACACCTACCACGAGAGGACAGTTAAGCCGCACGGCAATGAGTCTCCCAGGTTCTTTTTCCGATACGACTGCCAAGGCGAAAGAGCCCTCGATAACCTCGAGTGTCTTCATTACCCCTTCCAGGAGAGAAGCGCCCTGATCGGTGTAGCGCCCGATATAATGGGCAATCACTTCAGTATCTGTATCAGACTCGCAATGTTCTCCTTCTTTCTCAAGTATCCTCCGCAAAGTCGACTAATTTTCTATTATCCCGT
>CAZPLX010000025.1:0-11651 GCA_964587345.1 uncultured bacterium | reverse complement strand
GGATGGAATATCCTTTGGGAAGTACAATCAAGATCAAGAAAAAGCTCGGACAGCTGCTCATCGAGAGCGGTGTCATTTCCGAGGAAGAACTGGGGCGAACACTCCAAGAGCAGAAGAAAACCCGCCAGAGACTTGGTGAAATTCTCGTAAACCTCGATATCTGCTCTGAAGAATCGATTGCAGGGGCCCTCGCTACCCAGCTGGGGATGCAGCTCCTGGACTTGAAAAATACTCCTGTGGAACCTATCGCGATAGAGGTCATTCCCGAGAAAGTTGCGCGGAAACATCTCATTATCCCCTTAAGCCTCGAGGAGAAAGACCTCCATGTGGCAATGGCCGATCCTATGAGTTACGAAGCCTTTGAAGACGTAACCTTCGCATCCGGATTCACCATAAAACCTTATGTGGCAACGAAGAGCGACATCGTCTGGGCTATCGATCACCAGTACAATCTCGGCGCTTCAATCGACTCTATCGTACAGGACATCTCCTCGGAAAAAGTTGTCGAGGTTCTCCAGGAAGTGAAGGAAGAACAGAAGGAGGAGGATGATCTCAAGCAGAAGAGCGAAGCCGCTCCCGTCATCCGTATGGTAAACATCCTTATCTCCGAGGCGGTGGAACAAGGTGCTTCGGACGTTCATCTCGAACCTGAAAAGGACAAACTTCAGGTGAGAAACAGGGTTGACGGCATGTTGAGAAACAGCATCGAGCTGCCCAAATGGGTTCAGGGAGCCATTATCTCGAGGATCAAGATCATGGCCAAGCTCGATATCGCGGAAAAGCGTCTTCCCCAGGATGGAAGAATCGGTATCCGCGTGGGAGGGAAGATGCTTGACCTGAGGGTTTCCACCCTCCCCACAAATTACGGCGAGAAGGTTGTCATACGCCTCCTCGATCCAAAAAACTTCATTCTCTCTGTCAGCCGGCTAGGGATGGAAAAATCTAATTTAGACGCTTACCTCTCCCTGATTTCCCGAACCCAGGGGATCATCCTCGTCACCGGACCGACAGGGAGCGGGAAAACTACCACCCTCTATGCAGCCCTTTCTCACATGAAGTGTGTGGAAAAAAACATCACTACCATCGAAGACCCGATCGAATACGAACTCGAAGGAATCAACCAGGTCCCGGTAAATGATAAAGTGGGCCTCGCGTTCGCAAATGCTCTCCGCTCTATCCTGAGACAGGATCCCGATGTGATCATGGTAGGCGAAATGAGGGATATGGAGACTGCGATGATCGCGATGCAGGCGTCCCTTACAGGGCATCTCGTGTTAAGCACCGTCCACACAAACAATTCCGTAGCGACGATATCGAGGATTCACAATTTCGGAGTCCCGAACTATCTTATTGCATCTACCATATCAGGGATCGTTTCCCAGCGCCTATTAAGACTCATCTGTCCTGACTGTAAAACATCTGACATCCCTGAAGAAGAATCCCTCGTCAAAATCGGGTTTCCCTCAAAGAAAGTGAAGGGGTTGAAATTTTATAGGGGAAAGGGGTGTGCCAGTTGTGGAGGAACTGGATTCAAAGGAAGAACGGGGATCTACGAGGTCCTCCTCCTTACCAGGAAGGTCAAAGATCTCATCATTACAAACGCGGCGGAGTCAACCATCCGCCAGGTAGCACTCGCAGAGGGAATGCGCACCCTCTCCCAGGGAGGGATAGAAAAAATTCTCAAAGGGGAAACAAGCGTGGGGGAAGTGGCGAGAATTATCCAGGCTGATGAAGACTTCGGATCTCTCTGCAGCGATTGCGGTTACGTCCTCGGTCCGGAATTCAGTGCCTGTCCTCACTGCGGGAAACGGCTCTATGAGACCTGCCCCAAGTGTAAAAAAACTGTTGATCCTCTCTGGAGATACTGCCCCTACTGCCGTCACGATTTTCTCAAATCGATACCCTTCCCCACGAAGTCACAAAAATAGGCTACCCGGCTCCCCCTTCACGCGAAGTGGCACGAAACTAATCTTCCCGCCACTTTCCGCAGTTGAGGCTCCTTCACTTTGCATATATCCTGGGCGATGGGGCACCTCGTATGGAAGGAACAGCCTGGAGGAGGTGAGATGGGAGAGGGAAGGTCTCCGGAAAGAACTATCTTCTTTCCTTTTTTTCCCGGCACTGCTATGGGTATTGCCGAAATAAGTGCTTGAGTATAGGGATGCCGTGGATCGTGAAAGACATTCTCCCTTTCCCCTATTTCCACTATCTTCCCAAGATACATCACAGCAATCCTGGGACAGAGATGATTGACAACCCTCAAGTCATGGGAGATGAAGAGGTAGGACACACCCATCTCCTCACGGATATCCATGAGGAGATTCAGAATCTGAGCCTGAATCGAAACATCCATCGCCGAGAGAGGTTCATCGGCAACAATAAGCTCGGGCCTCGGAGCAATCGCCCTTGCGATTGAGATCCTCTGCCTCTGTCCCCCGCTGAACTCGTGGGGATATTTGTACATCGCATCCGGGGTAAGCCCCACTCTCTGCAGGACATCGCTGACCGCGTCTTTAAGCCCTCTCCTGTCAACAAGGCCGTGCACGAGGAGCCCCTCCCCCACAATGGACTCCACTCTCATCCGTGGGTTGAGGGAGGAGTAAGGATCTTGAAAGACCACCTGCATACTTTTTCTCATCGGTCGGATATCCTTCTCTCGCATCCCCGTGATATCCGTCCCCTTGAAGAGAACCTGTCCTCCTTCGGGCTTCAAAAGCCGAATGGCCACTCTTCCCAGGGTTGTTTTTCCACATCCCGATTCTCCCACAAGACCGAAGGACTCCCCATGGTCCACATCGAAGGAAACTCCGTCTACTGCGTGCACAACTCCACCTCTAATGAAAAATGAGGCTTTTACGGAAAATATTTTTTTCACCTCTCGGAGAGAGAGTATGGGAGCCTTTACCTCTGAGACCATTTTCACTCTTCTCTCTCCACGAAGTAACAGGCACAATAATGATTTTCCCCATAGGACCGTGTTTCAGGAAATGCGTGAGTGCACACGTCCATCCTCTCATTACACCTATCGTAAAAGGGACAACCGGCGGGAACTGAATAGAGATCGGGAACCATCCCCGGGATAGGAGTCAACCTTTTTAATCCTCCCTCCATCGACGGGATCGATTTCAACAGCCCCTTCGTGTAGGGATGGAGAGGGTCAGAAAAAAGATCCTTCACTTTTCCAGTCTCCACGATCTTTCCAAGATACATTATCGCCACAGAATCGGCCACCTCCGCAACAATTCCCAGGTCATGGGTGACGAGGAACACTGTCATCCCGTGGGTCTCCTTTATCTCCTCGATGAGGCTCAATATCTGGGCCTGAATAGTCACATCAAGGGCAGTTGTAGGCTCATCAGCTATGAGGAGAGAAGGATTTAGCGCAAGGGCAATTGCGATCATCACTCGCTGCCTCATCCCTCCACTGAGTTGGTGAGGATAATCCCTGACCCTCTTCTCTGCTTCGGGAATATTCACCCTTTGCAGCATCTCAGTGGCCCTGTCAAAGCCCTCCTTCATGCCGCATACATCGTGGGCAGCATACACCTCCGCAATCTGATATCCCACAGTAAACACAGGATTCAGGGATGTCATCGGTTCCTGAAATACCATTCCCATTTCCTTCCCCCGCAATGTCCTCATCTCCTCTTCCGGGAGTGAGAGGAGGTCCCTCTCTTTGAACATCACTCTCCCCGACTCGATAAATCCCCCCGGCTGAGGTAAGAGTCTCATTATCGACAGGGCCGTCAAGGTCTTCCCGCATCCTGACTCTCCCACAAGTGCAAAGGTATGGCCTTCCGGTATTATGAAACTCACATCTCTCACCGCGTAGAGCCTCGTCTTCTCCACCTCGAATCCGCAGGTCAGATGATCAACGTGCAAAAGGGTTTTCACTTCCTTTTCACCTCTTCTGGATGAGATCATTTCAGGCGGGGATCAATTGAATCACGGATCCCTTCTCCCAGAAGATTATACCCCAGCACCGTCACGAGTATGGCGATGCCGGGGAAAAGCGAGAGCCACCAGGCAAACTCGATGTTGTCTTTCCCTGCTGTAAGTATGTTCCCCCACGAGGGAAAAGGGGGCTGGACACCGATCCCGAGAAAAGAGAGTGATGACTCTGTGAGGATCGCTCCCGCAACACCGAGGGTAGCAGCCACAAGAACAGGGGAAAGGGCGTTGGGAAGAATATGGGTGAACATGATCTTCAGGTCAGACTCACCTATTGCCATGGCAGCCTGTACGAAATCCCTATTTCGCAAAGAGAGAGTTTCCGCTCGTACCAGGCGTGCGACACCCATCCACCCGGTAATACCTATCACAGCCATAATATTGAAAATGGAGGGTTCCAGGAAGGCGATTACAGCCAGGATGAGAAAAAAGGTGGGAAAACAGAGCATAATATCAACGAAGCGCATAAGAATGGCATCGACGAGACCCCCGAAGTAGCCTGCAACAATGCCCACTGACGTTCCAATCAATATAGCGATCCCCACCGCAACGATGCCCACCTTAAGGGAAATTCTCGCACCGAAGACCATCCGGGAAAAAACATCCCTCCCCAGTTCGTCTGTCCCCATGAGGTGAGCGTGTGAAGGTGGGGAAAATATTGAATTAATGTCCAAGGCAAAAGGATCGCCAGGTGCGATGAGACGAGGAAACAGGGAAGCTACAAAAATGATCAGGATGAAGAGAAGCCCCGCAAGAGCAAGGCGATTCTTCACAAATCGGTTTACGAATTCACGAAACAGGGATGTTCTCTTCATCTCGCTCCCTCACGTATTCTGGGATCGGCAAGAGCATAACCGATGTCTGCAAGGAGGTTTCCCATAAGAGTGAGCACCGCGGCGATTACGAGAATCCCCATGATAAGAGGATAGTCCCTCGACATCACCCCCTGAAAGAAGAGACGGCCCATTCCCGGTATTGCGAAGATGGTCTCGAAAATCACGGATCCACCTATAAGATCAGGCACCGAAAGGCCCAGGATAGTAATCACGGGAAGAAGAGCATTTCTCATGGCGTGGCGAAAGACCACTTCCCTCTCATGAAGTCCCTTCGCCCTGGCAGTGTTAATATAATCCTGCCGGATTACCTCGAGCATATTCGATCGCATGTACCTGGAAAGTCCCGCAAGTCCTCCGAAAGCACCGAGAAAAACCGGCATGATGAGATGTTTCCCCCGGTCGAGAACCTTCCCCACCAGGCTTAAGTGATCGAAATCGAGAGAATTGATCCCTGAAATGGGAAGCCATCCGAGATTTACACCGAAAAGAATCATGCAGAGAAGGGCAAGCCAGAATGCGGGAGTGGCAAAACCGACGAATACGAAGACTGTTGTACTCCTGTCAAAGAGAGTATCTTTCTTCACCGCGGAGAGTACACCTAGAGGGAGAGCGATGAGGAGGATCACCCCCATTGACAGGAGATTGATCTGGATAGTAATCGGGAGATGCTCTTTTATCTTTTCAAGTACCTTCTTGCCATCCGGCTGGAAACTCCTTCCAAAATCGAGAGTGACGATCCTCTTCAACCAGTTCACGTACTGAACGGGGAGAGGTTTATCGAGCCCGTAGTACGAGATAAGGCGCGTCCTCGCTGCCGCTCCTGCTTTCGGGTTCAGATTCGTGGCAAGTTCGGTGGGTGATCCGGGAGCAAGATGGATCACTGAAAAAGTGATGAGGGTAATCCCGATCAGGAGGGGAATCATCAGGATCATTCTTTTCATTATGTACTTTGTCAAAGGGCCTCTCTACCCCTCAAAATCTGGAGTATCTCACTTCCCCCGAAGGGACGTACCATTTGATGAAGTTGTACATTATCCCTGATGGAGCCGGAGCAATCCTCCTGAATCGGCTGCTCACAGTGGGGAGTGACTCTGGAACGAAGAGAAAATTGTAGGGCTGCTCCTCTGCGAGAATTTCCTGGATTTTCCAGTAATAATCTTTTCTCTTTTCTCTTTCGAAGGTTCTTCTCCCAAGGTCGAGGAGCCGGTCTACCTCCTTGTTGTGATAGCCGATGAAGTTCAACTCTTTGGGGCCCGTCTTGCTCGAGTGCCATATATCGTACTGGTCCGGGTCCTGCCCGATTGACCATCCGAGAAGGACTGCGTCAAATTTCCTTTTATCGATAAACTCGTTGATAAACGCTGCCCACTCGATGACTCGGATCTTGACCTCCACCCCCACCTGTTTAAAGAACCTCTGAATCATGACCGCTGCTTTCGCCCGGGACTCGTTTCCCTGATTCGTCATGAGAATAAAGGAGAACTTCTTCCCATTTTTATCAAGAATTCCGTCACCGTCGGTGTCCGCCCACCCTGCGTCTTCGAGAAGGGATTTCGCTTTTGCAGGATCATACTTGTACCTTTTTACATTCGGGTTGTAGGCCCACGTTCCCGGTTTGTAAGGTCCCGTCGCGGTAACACCCAGTCCGAAAAGAACTCCTTTTATGATGTCTTCCCTGCGTATCGCGTAGGAGAGCCCCTGCCTTACCCGAACGTCTTTAAACAGAGGGTTTTCAAGGTTGTATCCAAGATAGGTATAACCAAAAGAAAAATAGTGGTACTTTTTGTAGAGCTTTTTAAAACCCTCCGATTCGGTCTGCCGTGTGTACTGAAGGGGTGTAAGACCCATAAAATCGACGCCTCCCGCCTTCAGTTCAAGAAACATCGTAGCCTGATCAGGGATAATCCTGTAAATGATCCTTTTGATGTAAGGCCTTCCCTCAAAATAGTCTTTGTTCCCTCCGAGGACGATCTTCTCTCCCGGCTTCCATTCAACGAATCTGTAAGATCCGGTACCCACGGGGTGTTTATTTTGAACACTTTTCAGGATATCCTTCGAGCCCTGAAGGATGTGATGGGGAAGAATGGAGATTCCCCAGGAGGAAAGTGCCGGGGCAAAGGGCTTCCTGTACTCCACGATAAAGGTGTAGAGGTCGGGCGCATAAGCCTTTTTCACCTGGAGGAAATCTTCGGCGTACGCCGTGGGAGTATGGGGATCGATCATGAGTTCATAGGTGAAAAGGACATCTTTCGACGTAAAGGGCTTTCCGTCATGCCACCTGACACCCTTACGGAGATGAAAAATGATCTTTAATCCCCCATCTTTGACTTCCCACGATTTTGCAAGCTCTCCTTCGAGTTTCAGATCCTTGTCATACCGCACGAGACTGTTGTAGATGAATGAGGCAATTTCGTGAGAAGCCGAATCCGACGTCACCTGGGGAATCAATCCGGAGATATCGCCAATCGATCCAAAAATAATGCCGTCTCCGTAAGATGGAGCCGATTCTTCCACCCTTTTCCCTTTACTCTCACTTTCCTGGGAACCCTGATCTTCTTTGTCACCGGATCTTCCGCTACACCCAAGAACAAGAATAGCCATGAGGGCCAGGGATAGAATAAAGAAACCTTTCCTCATTTTCATATGTCATTTCCTCTGGTGATATTTTCCCGCAGAAGATGAACTCTGCAGGCAGTATAGGAAAGATCGACACCAGAAGGAATCTCTCCCTCGGTCCCCCCATATGTATAGTGAACCTTCACTGAACCATCCTCCAGTGAAAGCTCACCCTCTATAATCTTCATGGCATCATCGACCCGCAAAGTAAAATTTTCTCCCTCGTAGATGAACCCTCTCCTCATCCCATAAAGAGAACCCCCGGATGGAACACGGGGAAACCCCCCAAGGATGATACCGGGAAGAGAGACTTCATCGCCCGAATCTTCGATAAATTTTCTCATTGCCCCGGGAATGTGACCATCCTTCCCTTCTTCCGTCTTCACTATGGAAAAGCCTTTTGCTTTTTTTTTCTGGGTAAAAGCATACAAAACATCCCCTGAGGGGGAATAGAAGTGGAACTCCGATTCCGATTCTCCCAGACGTAATCCAAGTATAAAGGGATACGATCTGCCCCGGCACTCCATATCGCCGTTGTACACAAAGGAACCTGTGAGGGAGCCTGCCCTCCCGACTCTCTCCTGAAAAAGAGCCCTGTTTTCATCCCCCACACCATGAAACAGATGTCCGCAACCACAAAAAAAAAGGAGGACCACAAGAGGCGCTAAAGGCCTTTTTAAAAATCGGGTATCCCCTATTTTTCTATCTCCTTGAGTTTACTCTGAACGAGTTCCGGATTGTCATGGTGTTTTTCAAGGGCTTTTCTGTAATAGAGGGCCGCCTCCTTTTTTCTCGAAAGGGCTCTCAGGACATCGCCCATATGTTCGAGAATCACCGGATCATTGGGAACTACCTCGAGAGCTTTTTCAAGTTCACCGAGTGCATCTTTGATCCTTCCCTGCCTGAAATAGACCCAGGCGAGGCTATCGATATAATATCCGTCCTCAGGCTTCATTTTGATGGCTTGCTTCACCATTGCCTCTGCTTCAACGAGTTTAACGTTCCGGTCTGCATAGGAGTATGCAAGATAATTGAGGGCCGTACCATCCTGGGGATTGATCTCGATCGCCTTCTTCATCTGCTTTTCAAGGAGCTCAAAAGAACCCAGTTTGTCGTATACAACTCCCAGAAGGAAGTGAGCCCTTTCGTTTTCGGGAGCCAGAGTAATCACCTTCAATAGGACCTTTTCAGCCTTTTCAAACTGTTTCCCGTCGTAGAGGAGTTCGCCGAGAAATACTTTAACCCCCACATCGTTCGGATATTTTTTTTCGAGCTTTCCGAGCATGCCAATAGCTCCCCTCGTGTTTTTATCTTTCGAGTAGAGAAATGCGAGGTGGAACATGGCATCCCTGAAATACTCACTTTGGGGGGGAACCTTGAGAAATGCCTCTTTCGCAGGCTTGATCATGCCTTTTTCCTGATAGGCGCTCCCAAGGAATACCCTCACCCTGTGATTATCGGGTTTTTTCCCCAGGACAAAATTGAATTCCTCGATGGCCCTCTCGAGATTTCTACTCTCAAAATAGATGAGCCCCAGTTTTGTTCTCAAGGCCGTGTTATTCACATCAAAAGATTTGAGTGCTTCGTACTGTCCTGCAGCCTTGCCATATTCCTGTTTCTGAATATAAAGCTGTCCGAGCCTGTCCCTCACCACTGCGTTTGCCGGGTTGATCTCTATGGCCTTCTCATACATTTTCGTGGCTTCCGCCGTTTTCCCCTGGTGATCCAGGATCCATGCGGCATCGACCATTGCGCTGTCGAACGATGGGTGCATCTCAATTGATTTGCGATAATTTGTCAGCGCCTTTTCGAATTTCTTTTGGGCTGCCAGAATACGGCCAAGGTAAAAATAACCGAGAAAAAATCGCGGTTTCTTCCCGATTAGCTCTCTCACTGTTTTCTCTGCGTCTTTAAAATTTCCGCCCTCAGCGTAGAGGGAGGAAAGCTGCAGGTAGGAGTCATTGTCTCCGTACTTCGTAATCAGTTTTCTGTAAAGCTTAATCGATTTTTTCTTCTCATCTGTTGTGCTGTAAATACCCGCGAGAAGTTCCATGGCCCTCCTGTTATCCGGACCTAACTTCAGCGCCTTTTCCAGGTAATTCCGGGCAATCTCAAATTTTCCTTTCTTTATGTACACGTTCGCGAGTTCGGTAAAAAGAACTGGATCCCCGCTTTCGTAGTCCAGAGCCTTGGTCAGAAAATCAAGGGCCCTATCTAATTCTCCCGTTTTAAAGCTCAGGTACCCTCGGATGAAGAAATAGTATCCCTTTCCCTCTATCCTGTCTTTCGCGGCTCCAAAACCGTGAAATGCCTGGGAAGAAACGGGGAGAAGAAGAGCAAATGCCAGAATTGCAGGAAGGATCTGCTGTTTTAGTCTCATGTCATCTCCGTCTATAAAATATCTTTGTCCGATTTATTATACAATGGTTAAATATCCAATTGTACAGAGTCCCTGGCCTTCATAATAAAGATGTTTCAGAAAAGGAGAAAGTATCATGCTCCAGAAAATCAGTATTAAAAAAATTATGAAAACCCTCATGGCAGGAGGGGGAGAATATGGAGAAATATTTTTCGAGAGCAGAGAAACCACAACTATAGCACATGAAGAAAACAGGATCGAAAGGGTCATAAAGGGAAGTGACCGGGGAATTGGAATCCGGTTGATAAGGAATTTCAAAACTATTTACGGGTGGACAAATTCGCTCGAAGAATCCGATCTTCTGGAAATATCATCCAGGGTCGCATCACTCGCGGAGAAATCTGGAGTGGGGACTCTATCCCTTGCACCCCTTAAAAAGATTTCTCCTGAATGGGATATCGATATCTATCCTGGAGAATTTGATTTTCAGGGAAAAATAGATCTCGTGAAAGAGGCGAGAGAAGGTGCATCCGTTTCTTCTCTCATCCACCAGGTGAGAGTAAATTACTACGACTCTTCAAGAAGGATCCAGATTGCAAACAGTGAAGGGGAATTCTTCGAAAGCATTCTTCCTCACGTCATCCTGGCGGTACAGGCTGTTGCGTCTTTCGAGGGAAAACTTCAGATAGGGTACGAAGCGGGGGGGGGAACAAAGGGGATCGAGTTCTTCCACACAACAGCCCCGGGAGAAATCGGGAAGAGTGCGGGAATCAGAGCAGAACTGATGATAAGGGCGGGGAAAGCCCCTGGAGGAAAAATGCCTGTCGTCCTCTCATCCGAAGCAGGAGGCACAATGATCCATGAAGCAGTGGGACACGGGTTGGAGGCAGATCTCGCCACAGGAGGCCTCTCCGTATATATGGGAAGGATCGGGGAAGAGATCGCATCCCCCCTCGTTACAGTTGTTGACGATCCCACAGTTGGGGGCAAGCGAGGGTCCTATCCTCTCGATGACGAAGGGGTACCCACCCGAAAGAACATCCTTATCGAAAAGGGGGTCTTGAAAAACTATATGTATGACAGGCTCCACGCCTTGAAACAAGGAATCACATCCACGGGAAATGGAAGGAGAGAGTCATACCGTCACAGACCGATACCACGGATGAGCAATACGATGATCTGGCCGGGGGAAATGAACCCGGAAGAAATCGTCAGATCGACAGATCGGGGCCTTCTGGTAAAAAAAATGGGAGGCGGACAGGTCAATACAGTTACTGGTGACTTCATGTTTGAAGTTGCCGAAGGATATGTAATTGATCGGGGTAAAGTTGGCAAAGCAGTAAGGGGAGCAACTCTCACAGGAAATGGGCCTGAAGTTCTGAAGATGATAGACATGGTAGGAAATGATCTCGGTTATGGCATCGGAACATGTGGAAAAGATGGACAGGGGGTTCCCGTCGCGGATGCTCAGCCCACTCTCAGGATTGGGGAGCCCTATATCACAGTAGGGGGATCGAGCAGTTCATGATTCCGAATCAGAATTTCTTGATGGGGACACAGGTGAAATATGATCCATGAGACTAGTCCATCGGATGTGTGAACGGATTAATATCTCTTGACACGTATCAGGGAAAGTTGGTATGAACATAAGGTAATCTGTATATTGTATACAATTATTCCATAGATATTGTTTTTACATCGTATTTTCTCGTTCTCATGCTTTTTCTTTCTCTTTTGAAATTAAAAATAGGTTCGGCAATATTCTCGTTTTAAAAAGATAAAGGGGGTAATTATGGCCAATCTCAAAGACATTCTTTCCCAGAAGATCGAGGCGCACCGCCCGAGAGTGACGAAACTTTTAAAGGAATTCGGAAAGACGAAGGTGGACG
>CAZPLX010000024.1:0-11692 GCA_964587345.1 uncultured bacterium | reverse complement strand
CTCCACCAACGGTCCAGAGGCTCTGGAGGTGTCAGAGAAGGAGCCTGTATCGGTGATCATATCCGACCAACGGATGCCTGAGATGACGGGAATCGAGTTCCTGGAGAAGGTGAAAGGGGTACAGCCCGATGCGGTACGTATACTCCTCACTGGTTACGCGGAGCTCGATGCGGTCGTCGGAGCGATCAACCGTGGAGAAGTGTGGCGCTATGTGACGAAACCGTGGGATAACGATACACTCGTCGCCACGGTTCAGCAGGCGATAGATCACTATGTCCTCGTCCTCGAAAACAGGCGGCTGATGGAATTAACAGCGAGGCAGAACGAGGAGCTCAAGGATTTAAACGCGGGACTCGAGGAAAAGGTACAGCTGAGAACGGAAGAGATCACAAAGAAGAACAAGCTCTTGAATGCATTGTATGAGGAGCTTGACGCGAGTTTCGTCGAGTCAGTCTCTCTCTTCGCGAACCTTCTTGAGATACGGGACTACCATGCGAGTGTCCATTCCCGGAAGATAGGCAGGCTCTCGAAAGAGGTTGCGGAAAAGCTGGGCATGGCGGACAGCAAAGTAAAAGATGTAGAAATAGCGGCCCTCCTCCATGATATAGGCAAAATAGGGGTACCGGATCAGGTGATACGCAAACCTCTTGCGGAGCTCTCTGACGACGAAATGTCTCTCTATCGCAAGCATCCGGAAATCGGGGAAGCAGCGGTACGGAGTGTGAAGAGGTTGAAGCGGGCGGGACTCTTCATCCGCCATCATCACGAACTCTACGATGGTTCAGGGTTCCCGGACGGTTTAAAGGGAGAGAATATCCCTGATGGCTCCCGGATTATCTGCATAGCCGATTCCCTCTACCGTATGGCCGATACGAGCAGCAAAGGGGATGCATATTCCCTTACGAAGGCCATCGAGTATATAGAGCACAGGAAGGGATCCTTTTTCGATCCCATGCTTGTAAAAATATTCATGGATGTTCTCAAGACGAAGCATGACGAGATAAACACACGGGAGGTGAGGGAGGTAGCCGTCGAAGGTCTGCGTGAGGGAATGAAACTCGCGGGAGATCTCATTACCGGGAGCGGGATTCTCCTGGCCCCTGAGGGTGCCGTGATCAAAGGCGGATATCTCGAGAAGATACTCAGTTTTCACGTTATTGACCCCGTTGAGGGGGAGATACTTATCTTCGCCGAAGAGGTTGTCTGCCAGTAAATGGATTCTTACCGCTGCCCCCTTGAAGCTCCTTTCTCTTGATGAGAGAGGGGAATATAATGGTGAGCGTAAGGGCCAGATCCGGGGTCCTTCAATAACCATTAAAGGGGGCTGCCGAAATGTTACGGTACAGGATTCTTAAAGACGTGGACGAAGAGGATGTGTATGAGATCGATTCGGAAGGATATGAACTTCTCCACAACTCCATCCTGAACAAGGGAGCCGCATTTACCGAGGACGAGAGGAAGCTTTTCAAGCTTGACGGGTACCTTCCTCCTGCCGTATCCACCCTTGCACAGCAGGTGGAACGAAGCTACGAGAATTTCTCGAGCAAACCATCGGACATTGAAAAGTACATCTTTCTCCGTTCCCTCCAGGACAGGAACGAGACTCTTTTCTACGGACTCCTCCTGGACCATCTCGATGAGATGATTCCCATCGTCTACACTCCCACGGTGGGACTGGCCTGCCAGCAGTACAGCCACATATTCAGATTTACCAGAGGGGTATTTCTCTCCCCCAGAAACATTGACAATATAGATGTTATCCTTCAATCCCTTCCCCACAGGAACATAGAGATGATCGTTGCCACGGATTCGGAAGGGATCCTCGGCATCGGAGACCAGGGAATCGGTGGAATGGGAATCCCTATTGGGAAACTTTCCCTCTATGTGGCGGGAGCGGGGATCAACCCTGCCAACTGCCTTCCCGTGACTCTTGACATAGGAACGGACAACGAGGAGCTTCTGAACGACCCTCTCTATCTCGGCCTGAAAATGAAAAGGCTCCGGGGGGAGCCCTATTTCGATTTTATCGAAAAATTCGTGGAAGGTGTACAAAGACACTTTCCCCATACGATCCTTCAGTGGGAGGACTTCAGCAAGCAGAATGCCTTTACCCTCCTTGACAGGTACAGGGATGCCCTCCCCTGCTTCAATGACGATATCCAGGGGACGGGTGCTGTTACCCTCGCGGGGATAAGGGGAGCGCTCAGGATCAAGGGAGAGAAACTTCCCGAGCAACTCTTTGTTATCTACGGAGCCGGAGCCGGGGGGATCGGCGTGGCCCGCCAAATCTCCATTGCCCTCCGTGAAGAAGGCCTCTCTGAGAGGGAGGCGAGGGAGAGGATCTTCGTTCTTGACAGCAGGGGGGTGATTTTCGATGGCCGGGGAGGAGTGGACGAGTACAAAAGAGAATTTGCCCGGGAAACCGACTTTGCGAAAGAGTGGAACCTCGAAAAGGAGGGGAGGGTCTCTCTCTTCGACACGGTGAAGAACGCGAAACCGAGAGTTCTCCTCGGGTTTTCCGGGGTTGCCGGATCCTTCAGCGAGAGGATCGTTCGGGAGATGCTCACCTATTGTGAGCGCCCCATCATTTTTCCTCTCTCCAACCCCACAAGCAAGAGTGAGGTGAGGCCTGAAGAGATCTACCGCTGGAGCGAGGGAAATGCCATCGTGGCTACGGGGAGCCCTTTCAGCGACGTAAACTATCGAGGAAGGGTGTTCAAAGTTGGACAGGGGAACAACGTGTTTATCTTCCCGGGAGTGGGTCTCGGGGCGCTGACGGTCAAGGCAGAAAAAATCACGGATGAAATGTTCACCGTCGCGGCAATAAAGCTTTCCGAACTGGTGTCGACCTACAGACTGGACCTCAACTGCGTCTACCCTGCGGTGGCGGATTTGCGGGTTGTGTGCGAAAAAATTGCCGTGGAAGTTGCTCTGAAAGCGATGGAACAGAAGGTCGCGAGGAAACCGGTTGTTCCCAAACTCCTCGAGGCGAGTGTGTTGGCCAGGATGTGGGGGCCCCGCTACTCACGCATTACAAGGGGAACCGAACACCTGTAAATAATAATACCAGGAAGATCCAATACCTGGATCCACTTCCGGGGTCTATTTCTATCTGGACCTTTAGCTTATCTTTTAGGGATTATGAATTCGGAATACCCATCAGCTTCCTGATTCGCTTATATCGTAAAGTCGGAGGCTGTTGAGGATCACGAGGACGGTGACCCCCACATCGGCAAAAATTGCCATTGCCAGGTTGCTCATCCCGAAGAGGGCGAGGACAAGAAAGGTAATTTTTATCGCAACGGCGCCCAGGATGTTTACCCTGATAACTTTCGAACAGGCCTTTCCTATATCCACGAGACGGGGGATGAGGAGTATATTGTCGTTCATCAGGGAGATATCCCCGTTTTCAATGGCCACGTCCGAACCGATGGCCCCGAGGGCGATTCCCACTGAGGAGGCTGCGAGGGCGGGCGCGTCGTTGACCCCGTCGCCTACCATGGCCACATGGCTGTAGCGGGAAATAAGGGAATGCACCTCTTTGACCTTGTCCTGGGGAAGGAGGTCATAATGGACATCTTTGATCGAGAGCTTTGATGCCACAAACTGTGCGGATGCCCTGTTGTCCCCCGAGAGCATTATGGTTTCGATCCCCTTCTTTTTAAGTTCCCTCATTAACGGAAGGCTCTCCTTCCTGATTTCGTCGATCACGGCGATGATCCCTTTTACCCGCTTTTCATCAGTGACGACGATTGTTGTTTTCCCCTCACATTCAAGCTTTTCTACGATATTTTTCACCTCTTCATCTACCGGGTGTTCCTTCAGAATAAAACGGAGGCTCCCCACGCAGTGATGGCTGTCGTAGCAGACTGTACAGTTTCCTCTCACTCCAAGGCCGGGAAGGGATTCGAATCCTTCAAATGGGTGAACCTTCAGGCCCATCTTGAGAGCTTCTCCATGTATGCTCCTTGCAACGGGGTGTTCAGAGAGCGATTCGAGGCCTCCCGCACATGAAAGGACATCACCACGGCTGAACCCATTAAGGGGAATAATGTCGGATATTACCGGTTCCCCCCGGGTGAGAGTCCGTGTTTTATCAAAAGCCACAGCCCTGATCTTTCCGATCTCTTCCATGAAGCGCCCTCCCTTCACCAGGGCCCCAATGCGGGAAACGTTTCCCATGGCGGAAAAGACGGCGATGGGTGTTGAGATCACGAGGGCACAGGGACAGGCGATCACAAGAATGGTGAGGGCCTGGATAAACCACGATTTGAAGGGCAATCCCAGAATAACGACCGGAACAAGAACAATAAGGAGGGATGTGAGAATCATCGAGGGAGTGTAGTAGGTAGCGAAGGTCTCGATAAATCGTTGAACCCTCGATTTCCTATCCTGAGATTCCCGGGCGAGAATAATTATTCGGGAGAGGATCGATTCATCCGCGGGCTTCTCAACCCTTATTTCGATGTATCCCTGGCCGTTCAGGGTGCCCGCGTAGAGCTGATCGCCAACATATTTGTTTTTTGGAAGGGCCTCTCCTGTGATCACCGTTTCGTCAACCAGGGAAGAGCCCGAAATGACCCTTCCATCAATGGGAACACGATCCCCCGGCCTGAGGATGACAACATCTCCTACGGATATTTCTCCCAGGGGCACACGTTCCTTTTTCCCCCTGATCTCAGCGGTATCAGGGACTCCGTCGCAGAGTGTCTCCATGGCACTCTGGCTCCTCTTCACCCCGATTTCCTCGAGGGTTTCCCCGAGAGAAAAGAGAACAACGATGACTACCCCTTCCTCGTAGTGTCCCAGGGTGAGGGCGCCGAAAATCGCTATGGTCATGAGGAGATTGATGTCTGAAAATTTCAGCCTCACAAGGCTCGATAACCCGCTCTTAATCACCCCTCTTCCGAAAAGAAGAAGCATCGCCCCGTAAAGGGGGATGCCTATCCATGGAGAAATATGGAGGGAAAAAAGCGAGAGTATCTCCAGGGGGATGATAAGGGCAAGCCCTCCTAAGAGCCAGAGAAACTTTCTGTTTCTGAGAAGGTCGGAATATCCCATGAGTACATTATATATAAAAACCAGAGTTCCCAGTTCCCCGTTCCGAGTTCCGAGAAAATGAGGGGAACCCCAAAGCTATCTTCTTTTTTTTATTACAAAAAGTTTCTGATATTCCCTAAATTTTCACCCTCTTAGTTCCGATAAAAAGGGGTAAACAGGTAATCCTTCAAGGGTAAAAATCCGTGAGAAGTTGCAACCTGTGAATGTGGAAGGCTTTTTAGATGTGCAGGGAAATACTTTTAGAGGTAAATGGTATGAAATTAAACTTATTTGACATGCACTTTATTCGGACCAAAAGGAGGTATGAAATGAAATTGCGAAGCAACAGATCAGGTTTTACACTTATCGAGGTTGTTGTGGTCATCGCGGTGATCGCGATCCTCGCCGCGATCCTCGCGCCATCGATCGTGAAACATATCGATGACTCGAAGATTGCGAAAGCCCAGGCGGAGACGAAAGTGATCGGCTCTGTGTTCGCCTCCTTTTACAAGGATGTGGGACAGTGGCCGAGAGGAACAGGCAACGCGATCATCAACCTTCAGACGGTAAACGGGAGCATCCCGACTGCCACGGGAAACGCGGCGAACTGGGCCCGGAACGCGGCAAGCCAGGCAAATGCCGACTTCATGAGGGACCATTTCTTGAGGAACCGTCCGAAGGGGGGGAACTATCCCGCTACCGGTTCTCTTCGCTGGAGGGGACCCTACCAGTCCACCTTCACTTCGGATCCCTGGGGAAACAAGTACCTCGTGAACATCGGGAATATCAGCAGCACGAACCTGGCGGTGTGGGTTATCTCCGCGGGACCTGACGGAAGGGTGAATACTCCATGGAACCAGAACATCACGGGGACGACGATTCCTGTGCCAAGTGGAGATGATATCGGCTACAGGGTGAAGTAGCCTCATGAAACAGGCAACGAGTGAGGCCCTTCCCAGGAAAAAACTAATAGGCGAGAGGCTGATCGAGGCAGGACTTTTAACCCCCGATCAGCTCGAACTGGGCCTCAAAGAACAGAAAAGGACTGGGGACAGGATAGGTGAGATCCTGATCAACCTGGGTTTCGCGACTCAGGAGCAGATTTCATCTGTCCTCGCATCAGAAGCGGGAGTCACCTGCGTGGATCTCGACGATCAGGTCGCCGAGACGGAGGCCCTGAAAAGTCTATCCGAGAATTTCTGCAGGAGGTACAAGTTGATTCCACTCCATACGGATGATTCCCAGATCACCGTGGCCATGGCGAATGTCTTCGACATCGTTGCCATCGACGAAGTGCAGAAGAAGACGGGCCTGGCGGTAGATGTCATGTCCACGACCGATGAGGCGATCCTCAAAGCGATCGACCGCTATTACGGGACGGGTGTGTCCATCGAGGAGATGGTGCAGAAGAGCTTGAGGCAGGTTGAATCGGGAAGGGTGACAGAGATAGACCTCGCCGAAAAGGCGCCCATCGTGAGGCTCGTGGATCAGATCTTCATCGAGGGAGTCCACATGAATGCGACTGACATCCACCTCGAGCCGGAAAAAAACGTCTACAGGGTTCGCTACAGAGTGGATGGGTACCTTCGCATGGGGCCGTCCCTTCCCAAGTCCCTCCAGCCAGGGGTGGTGGCTCGCATTAAGATAATGGCGAACCTCGACATCGCCGAGACGAGGCTCCCCCAGGATGGGAAGATAGTGTTCAACCTGGGAAGAAGAAAAATCGACCTCAGGGTATCCACCTTCCCCACAGTAATCGGAGAGAATGTGGTGCTCCGAATTCTTGATAAATCCAAGCTGGTGATGGGTCTTGAACAGCTCGGGTTCAATGAGGCCAACCTTAGCCTTTTCAGGGAAGATATAGGAAAACCGAACGGGATCATCCTCGTTACGGGTCCCACGGGGTCCGGAAAAACTACCACTCTCTATTCTGCGATCTCCTACATCAACTCTCTCGAGAGGAATATTATCACTCTCGAAGACCCGGTGGAGTATGAGATCCCGATTATCCGGCAGTGTCAGATAAATGTGAAAGCAGGCCTCACCTTTGGGGCAGGATTGCGGGCAATTCTCAGGCAGGACCCCGACGTGGTTCTCGTGGGAGAAATGCGGGACCGTGAGACGATCGAAATGACCATCAGGGCAGCCCTCACGGGGCACCTGGTCTTCAGTACACTCCACACGAACGATGCGGCGAGCGCTATACCGAGGATGATGGACATGGGAGTAGAACCCTTCCTCGTGGCTTCAGCCTTAAACACTGTGATTGCCCAGCGCCTGGTAAGGCTTACCTGTCCAAAGTGCAGGGAAGAATATACGCCGGAGGATGATCTCCTGAAGGCTGTGGGGTTCCAGGAAGCCGGTTCACTTACATTTTTCCACGGAAGGGGCTGCGACCACTGTGGAAACACTGGGTTTAAAGGGAGCGTGGGAATATTTGAAATATTGAGGATAACCCCACAAGTCACCCAGATGATCATGGAGAAGAGTTCGAGTCTGACTATTGTGGAAGAAGCGAAGAAAGAGGGGTTCAGGAGTCTTCGAATGGACGGTCTGGAAAAGGTGAAGAAGGGGCTTACCACACTGGAAGAAGTGTTGAAAATTGTTGCATAAGAGGAATTTATGCCTAAGTACAGCTACGTTGCCATAGACGATCTGGGAAGGAGGGTGAAGGGGAAACTCATCACTCCGACAGAAGATACCCTGAAAAATTCCCTTACTTCGATGGGGCTCTACCTTCTCAACAGCCGTATGGTGAAGGAAGGCAATTCCCTCTTATCTTATGAAAGGCGGGTGAAGCGGAAAGATATCATCGATCTCACCATAAATTTGAAAACCCTGATTTCCGCGGGCGTACCCCTTGTTCAGGGATTGAACGATATCGTTGATCAGCTCGATAACAAAAGACTAAAAGGTGTGGTGGATGATGTGAGGAGAAATATCCAGGCGGGCTCATCCTTTTCCGATGCCCTTGAACTCCATCCCGAACTTTTTGGTGCTACCTATGTGAACATCGTGCGTGCCGGGGAAGCCACGGGGAGGCTTGATACTATTCTGGATGATCTTGCCCGTTTTCTCGAATGGGAAGAGGAACTGGTGGCAAACATCAAACAGGCTACTATCTATCCTTCCATCGTGGTGGGTGCTGTGGTGGGACTCATTATTCTTCTCTTCACCTTTGTCTTTCCGAGGTTTATTGTCATCTTCAAAGCAACGAAGGTGGAACTTCCTCTCCCCACAAAAATCGTGATATGGGTGAGTACCTTTTTCCAGAATAATATTTTTTATGTACTTGCAGGTGCGGGTGTTTTCTATCTTCTCATAAGATTGTATGGAAGGACAGAAAGGGGGAGATTAAAACTGGATACCTTCAAGCTCAAAATCCCCGTGATAGGCTCCCTCTTGATAAAAATAGAAGCAAGCAGGTTCAGCCATTACCTTTCGCTCCTCTTAAGGTCAGGTGTTGACACCTCCCAATCCCTCTGGATCGTGGTAAGGGTGGTACAAAACAGGTATGTCATGGAACAGGTAAGAGGCGCGAGAAATGAGATTACCACTGGGGGATCCCTGTCGCTATCTCTCAAGAGATCGGGAGTATTCCCTCCTGTTGTGACACGGATGGTTTCTGCAGGAGAGTCGACGGGAAAGCTCGATGAAACCCTCGACAAGGTGTCCGAGTACTACGACAGAGAGGTTCCTATGACTGTGAAAAAGGTTTTTGCAATCCTGGAACCGATGATTATCCTCCTCCTCGCCTCTATCGTACTGGGCGCCGCTCTTTCAATGTTCCTCGCCCTTTACAAGATGGTAGGCGCACTCTCGATGGGAGGATAAAGATGGAGAAACTCATGAAGGGGAAAGAGGGCGGTTTTACACTCATCGAGGTTGTGGTGGTGATTGCGGTAATCTCTATCCTCGCTTCTATGGCGGTACCCTATGCATTCAAGATTATTAACCAGGAGCGGAGGAGTTCCACGATGGAGGAGATGCTATCTATTTACAGGACTATTATGGGCGACGCGGATTCGGGCGATGGGGGCTACGTGGGTGATATGGGTACTCTCCCCATCAACAACGACCTTCGGGCTCTCAACTTGAGAAGGTTCGGGGCTGTGACTCAGCCCAATCCCTCTACCGACGTGTATGGTGTGAAATACGGCTGGTTCGGTCCCTATACGAATGTGGGGTTTGACGCGAATTCATATCTGCAGGATTCGTGGGGAGTATCGTACGCTTACGGCTCACCGGGAACGGGACAGATCAGGAGCGCGGGAGAAGACCGTGTAATCGGAACGGCGGATGATATTATCTACCCTCCAAACCCGGTAAATATCAACGGGAGGATCCTGGTAAACGTAATGGCCTGGGACGGGAGCCAGTTTATCCAGAATCCCCAGATTGCCGCGTACCCATCAATGCAGTTGAGTCTTACCCTCTACTATTCGAACGGAGGGTCGAGAACTTCACTGGTGGCAGGTACCCCTTCATCCCCTCCTTATACTTTTTTGAATCTCCACAAGGGGCAGCACGGTGTGGTGGGAAACTGCGACCTTGATGGGCCGGGTCCTCTTGCTTCCGTGTCGGGAGTGGTTGTGGACTATGTCCCGGAGAACAACAGCCAGGGAAGAGTGAATCTCTATTTGAGGTGAGAATAGTGCGTTTTGAAGGGAAGAAAAAAATGATGGTCATGGAAGTATCCCAGAAGAGGATTGAGATCCTTGAATACATCCACGGGACTTCACCCCTGAAGATTACTCATTACGTGAATGCTGAAAGACCGGGGGGAGAACCCTCCGAAGTTGCCCGGTTTTTGAGGAACCTGTTGGAAGAGAAGGGTATCTCTGCAAAAAAAGCGAAGGTAATCTTTACCGCCCCTACGATCGAACACAAGATTATCACCCTTCCTCACACGTCGAAGGAGGAGCGCAAGCTTCTTGTCAACCGTAAGCTCGAGGAAGAGTTGAGGATTCCCCTCTCTGAACTCGCGGTGTCGAGCAAGGCTGTGGGAAAGAAGGAGGAGAGAGGGACGGACAAGGAAGAGGTTCTCGTGGTATCAACTCCTCAGTTCGAGGTAAAGCGTCTCCTCTTTACCCTCATCGAGGCGGAAATAGAGCCGGTGGAGGTGACCTCACTTCCCGTTGCCTGTTCTCTCCTTCACCCCCTTCCGGAAAAGGACGACTACATAGCCCATGTGAGCCTCTCTAGAGAAAAGAGCTTTGTCACCATCTCTGAAAACCGGTTTCCCAGGTTCTCCAGAGAGATAAATGTGGAATTCCCCGATGAACCTGTAAAAAACAACGTGGTGAACTTCCATATGCTCGAGGTTGAGGAAAAAGGTGATACTGTGACCGGCCCGGCCCAGCGTATAGTTACGGAACTCACCCGTTCCTTCCTCTATTTCAAGCAGCTCTCAAGAGGGGGCACGGTACGACGTGTCTACTTTCTCGGGGAGAGAGCGGAGAGGAATCTCGGAGAACACATTGAGGGAAAATTAGCTGTTGAATGCGCCTGGCCGGAGAGCGATCTCTCGGGGAAAATAGATTTTATCGGAGTGGATGAAGAGGAGACGAAGGTATTCTCCCTGAACCACGCGGCACATCTCGTAATTCTCGCCCTCGAAGAAGATAATAAGGACAGGATAAATCTCCTTCCATCCGAGTACATGGGTCGGAAGAAGAAGATGGTGGATAGAGTTCTCCTCGCCGGGCTTGCCTCGGCATTTTTCCTGATCAACGCTTTCCTCATCATCGGCATGCTCTCGGCGAAAAGCCATTACCAAACGGTTATTTCTGAAATCAAGGGCCAGTATGCCCATCTGGATCAAAACAGGAACTACGCCCTTAAAATTTACAGTTTGAAAGAAAAAGCGAGAATATCTGAAGAGATTCTCCAGGATGTTCGGCATCCGTTCACAAGCTGGGAGGACTATTTCGGGATCATGTCCCAGGGGACTCCCGGGGGAGTTACCTACAGGGATATGACCTTTGTGAAGGGAGTGGATAGTTACCAGGTTTCCTTGAAGGGGACCGTGGCCGCCATGTACCCGGAACAGGTACAGACTGTCTTCAATAAATTTTACGCCGCATGTGCAAAGAATCCTTTCATCAAGGAGTTGAAATACTCTCCAGTGAGCATATATCCCGTTGAGAATTACAGGCACAAGTATGAAGAGCAGTTTTTGGTGAATATGAATCTGATCAGGGAAGGACCGTGATGAAAGATCCTATCGCGTTGAAACGGAAGAACAGTCTGATAGCCCTGGGTCTCATATCCCTTTTTGTCCTCGTGGCCATCCTCCTCTACTATTTTTTCTACATGCCGAGCCTCGCCGAACTTTCCCGGCTGAAGATGGAAGTCGAAGAGAGGGAGCAGGGGTTGGAGAAGGAAGTGGAAGCCCAGAGCCTGGCGATTACCACGGCAAAAAAGGAAATCGACAGGTGGAAGAGCAGGGTAAAAGAGTTGAATAGGAGACTTCCGGACAAAGAAGATTTTGAGCACCTTCTCCTGGATATAGGGAATCTTGCTGACAGAAATCACCTCAAAGAGTTCCACCTCACAGTGATCCCCCGACAAAAAGGGAATGGGGGAGTGAAAGGGGGAAAACAGGGGAATGGCCCCCGTGTGGCCGGGACAGAAACTTCCGGTGACGGGG
>CAZPLX010000023.1:0-11866 GCA_964587345.1 uncultured bacterium | reverse complement strand
AGCCGGATCAGCGGGGCGGAATTGGTCAATGGCAAGGACGCGGCCGGCACAGGGAAATACCACTGCGTGGGCGGGTGTGACAGCAGCGCGGAGAGTGTTGCGTGAACTTACTGCAAGAGGTGGGCATTCCTACACCAATGGACACGTGGCGAGGCTCGCAAAAGAAAGGGGGGCCCAGCTTGTATTTAATACTGACTCCCATTCCCCGAGGGATTTCATCGATATTGAGGGAGCGAGAAAAATTGTTGAGGGTGCGGGACTTCACAAAGATGAAATTACCCGTGTCTTCCAAAATTCTTTGACCCTGGTGGGGGGAGGAGAGTAAAGTGGCAAAAAAAAGAATACCCAGGAAATACTCGCACAATCCTGAAGAGAATATGGACGTGACCGGGAGAATCATAGGCTACTTCTCGGAAAATCAGACAAAATTGGCGGTTATTGCAGTTGTTCTTATAGTGATCGTCACTGTTGCCTACGGATCTATATCCTATTTTCATCAACGGGGTGTGAAGGATAGCGAGGCATTAT
Organism: uncultured bacterium; assembly: GCA_964587345.1. Classification (GTDB taxonomy): domain Bacteria; phylum Desulfobacterota; class Deferrimicrobia; order J040; family J040; genus CAZPLX01. The sequence continues at coordinate 11,338 of CAZPLX010000023.1, read as the reverse complement.
GGAAAATTGTAAATTCCATTTCTGTCGCCACCGAAAGCATTAGCGAAAATGGAGAAAAAGATCTGATTCTCGTTAAAGGTGAACTCGCGAAACTGAAAGAGAGTGCAGGGGAATCATCAGTGAAGAAATTCTCCACATATTTTATAGGGGTAATCGATCTCCGCCTCGGGTTTTATAATGATGCTGTGGACACCTTTCTCTCCCTTCTTTCAGAGGAGGAGGAAAGCCCATTAAGATTTTCTGTTCCCATGGGCCTTGCCTATTCCTACGAAGGCCTCTCATCTTACGACATGGCCCTTACCTATTTTGAAAAGGCCCGGGATAGTGCCCTTGATTCCAACGGCAAGGGATCAGCCATGTATGGGGTGGCGAGATGTTATGAACTCATGGGTAAGATCGACGAGGCGAGAAATGTGTATAGTGAAATCATAGAAAAAATTCCCGATTACCCCGACATCGGATTCATCAGGATCCACCTCTCCTCCCTATCCTGATGCATTTGAACATCGCTTTTTTATGGCATTTTCATCAACCCTATTACGTTGACCCGGAAAGCGGGCAGATGCTCATGCCATGGGTCCGCCTTCACGGAGTGAAGGATTACCTCTTTCTAGGAGAACTCTTTCAGGAATTTCCCTCACTTCACCAGAATGTAAACTTCGTCCCCTCTCTGTTGGAACAGGTTGAGATTTACGTGAAAGGAAAAGGGGAGGACCTTCTTTTTTCCCTCTCCCGTAAATCCCCTTATGATCTTTCAGATAAAGAAAAGGAGATTCTCTTAAACAGGTTTTTCCAGGCAAACCCGGGGACCATGATATCCCGTTTCCCGAGGTTTGTGGAACTCGCACATCTCAAGGAGATGTGTGGGGGAAACCGTGAAAAACTCTTCAAAAAGTTCGGGCCAGCGGAGATCATGGATCTCCAGGTTCTCTTTAACCTTGTGTGGATAAACCCCTATCATTACAAAGATAATAAAGATATTGAAAATATAGTCCAGAAGGGGGCTTATTTTTCGGAGAGTGAGAAGGAGTCTGTTCTCTCCTTTCATCTGGAGATTCTTGGAAAAATTGTATCTACATACGGAAATCTTCAGGAGAAGGGATCTGTAGAGGTGACTTTCTCACCCTATTTTCATCCTATTCTTCCTCTCCTTATCGATTCGAATGTAGCGAAGGAGTCTGATCCTCACATGTCTCCCCCCCACTTCAGATTTTCTCACAAAGAGGATGGGAGGGATCAGATACGGCAGGGGCTGAGATATATGGAAACTCATCTTGGATCTCCTCCCCGCGGCATGTGGCCTCCTGAAGGCTCTGTTTCCACTGAATCTCTCGAACTTACAGCCGAATTTCCTCTGTCACACACATTTACTGACGAGATTGTCCTCTGGAGAACGAGCGGGGGAGGGGGGGGAAGGGATGATGAGGGTGTTCTGGGGGAACCTGAACTCCTCTATCAGCCATGGAATTTTAAAGATACGAAGGTGAAAATATTCTTCAGAGATCACCATCTCTCAGATCTCATCGGTTTTACCTACAAGAACTGGGATCCGGAAATTTCATCCAGCCATTTCATCAACAAGCTTCTCTCTATACGAAAAAAACTTATAGAGAGGAAACATAATCCAGAGGATTACATAGTTTCTATAATCCTGGATGGAGAAAATCCTTGGGAATATTTTGAAAATTATGGGATTGATTTTTTGAGGTCCATTTTTAGAAAACTGGAGGGGGAGGAGTCTCTTCACGTGTGTACTTTCGATGATTATCTGGAAGAGAGGAAGGATCTGAATGTCAGGGTTCTCCCCCCTTTGAAACCGGGATCATGGATAGACGGGACATTCCGCATCTGGTTTGGACACGATGAGGATTTCAGAGCCTGGGAGGAGGTTCACAATTTAAGAGAAAAGATCCGTTTCGATGAGCCCACTGAATACGAAGAAAATTTCCTCGCAAAATTGCTCCATGTAGCAGAAGGGTCAGACTGGTACTGGTGGTACGGAGATGAACATTTTACCGAAGATCTCGCACTTTTTGATGAACTCTTCAGGAAAAACATTAAAAAAGGATACAGAATATTAGGGATTCCTTCCCCAATAGAGCTAGAGAGATCGATATTCAGGGAGGGGAAAGTGGAAGGGCCAATGAAGGGTTCTCCTGTAATAATGGACGTTACGTCCTTTATAAGCCCTGAAATTGACGGTATAGTTTCCCATTTTTACGAATGGACAGGGAGTTGCCGCTACGTACAAAAAGAATCTTATTCATCAATGAACAGAGGGAGCGGAGGAATCATTAAATGTGTCTATTCAGGGTATGATAAGAAAAACCTGTATGTGAGAATTGATCTCCATGAGAGGGAGAAAGATTTTCATCAGACATTCACTTTTATTTTACAAGTTGGCTCATTGGAAATCCGTTTTACCCTTGGTAAGGAAGGGATCCACACTCTGTTGCCAGGGAGGATCAAAGGAAAAGATATATTAAAGGTGATGTTTAAAGATATAATTGAACTATCTGTTTCTATAAAGGAACTCATCTTCACAAATAAGAATCAGTTGGAGTGGACTCTCCAGGTAGAAGGGAGCGAAGGTGATGTAGAGAGATGGCCTCAATACTCAAGGTTCTCCCTGACAGTGAATGAAGAACCGGAGAAAAAAGGATGGATTCTTTGAATCAGGATATAGTATATACGTCTGATAATGTATATTATGTTACCTTACATGTTTATGAGAGAAAATTTCAACAAAATTCGGTCACCCTATTTTGATGCGATGATAAAGGTCCATTTCATGAAAACCTCTTCCACCGACCTGTAGAGATCATCCACAAAATCTTTCACAAGATAAAGCTGTCTACTGTAGGATTGTTTCGGGAAAAGAGACGAAGCTTGCGCGGGAATGGACAAAAAATCGGTTAAACATTCTTTGGTGGAGGGAAAATGATAATCCGTGACAAAATGCTTATTACCCTCTTTATTGAGATAAATAAGGAGGTTATCAAGTGTGAGCGCGCCGTAGGAATATCTTGAACGGGTAAAATGTGATTCAACGAGATCTTTTCCATCGATATTTGTTATTCCAGAGTAAAAGCTAATTCCAATTTTTTTCTTTTCATTGAGAAGAGAAAAAGCATCTTTCAAGCTATTCTTGAAGTTTGGAAGTAAAAATATCGATGCTGTATAAAAAATTCCATCAAATGTTTCAAGAAAATAGTCCTTGAGACGTTCACCGTCTCCCTGGATAAAGATAAAGTTATCCCTCTCTTCATACTTTCCTTTCGCGATTTCAAGCATCTTCTCCGAAATATCAATGCCATAATAGGTACACTCTTTCCCAAAACAGCGCGAAAGAGCCTGAGTGGAGATACCTGTACCGCACCCCACGTCGAGAACCCTCTTCACATCCTTGTTGTCCATAAGTTCTGTTAATTTCTCTGTGAGCATCCCATACAAAAGGTACTTTTCTTCAAAGGCTTCGTAAAATGGGGCACTTGCATCGAAATTATCCTGGATGATTGATTTAAAATGTCTGTTTTTGCCCGGAGATTTCATTATCAAAGATGTCTTATACTCTCTCCTGAGGATCGAAAAGTTTTTTGTGTTCCATCAGCGCGTATCTATCCGTCATTCCCGCGATATAGTCGCAAATTACCCGTTTGAGGCCCCACGAGTTGATCTTCAGATAAAATTGCGGCGGAAGTTGCTCTGGCCGCGAAAGATAGGCATCGAAGAGGTCTTTAATGATCCGTTTTGCTTTCTCCTCCATCCTTATTACTCTGTAATGGCAGTAGAGGTGGTGAAGAAGAAAGGTTTTCAGTTCTTCGTTTTTCTCTTCCATTTCACTGCTGAAGAGGACAAGCCTTTTCTCCTGCTCTCTCACGTCGGATACGCTTTTGCACCCCGAATTTTTTATGAGAAGGCTCGAATGGAGTGTAAGGTCACGGGTAAGAAGAGCGATTATACGGGAAATTACGCGGCTTCTGAAGCTGTTTTCCTCCATGTTCCCCTTCTTTTTCTCTACATATTCCCTCGCCTCCCTGAAGAGGGTGATCTCATTGAGGTTTTCGTGGGAGATGAGACCGCTTCTTAAACCATCATCTAAATCATGGTTGTTGTAGGCAATCTCATCGGCTAAATCCACAATCTGGCCCTCGAGAGTTGGCCTCTTCCCCGGGAAAAAGTCCTTCAGGGGCACGCTCCTGTCATATTCAGTAGAATGTTTGCAAATCCCTTCTCGCACTTCGAAGGTGAGATTCAAACCGTCAAAATCTGGGTACCTTTTTTCCATCTGATCTACCACTTTCAGAGACTGCATGTTGTGTTCAAAACCCCCATCATCGGCCATGAGTTCATTCATTATCCTCTCTCCAGCGTGTCCAAAGGGAGTGTGCCCCAGATCATGAGAAAGAACTATCCCCTCGGTAAGATCCTCGTTGAGCAGGAGGGCACGTGCAATAGACCTTGCTATCTGTGATACCTCGATGGTATGGGTCAAACGGGTCCGGTAATGATCCCCTTCGTGATTGACGAAGACCTGGGTTTTATACTCGAGGCGACGGAAGGCCGTGGAATGGATAACCCTGTCCCTGTCACGCTGATATTTCGTGCGTATGGGATCTTCTTCCTCTTTGAATACCCTTCCAAGGGAGGAGCGGCTTTTCGAAGCGTAGGTGGCGAGACGCTCCTCTTCGATCCCCTCGTAATCCTCTCTCTTAACCATCATCCTCACATTTGATCTGAAATACAGATCATGTTCTTCCCCCTGTCTTTCGCGAGATAGGCAGCGCTGTCTGCCCTGCTCACGATCTGATCGCTCGTGAGTTCCCCCCTGCAGGAACATATTCCTATACTCACAGTGAGATGTACACTCTCATCTTCGATGGGTGAGAAATTTACCGACCCCACCGCGCTCTTTATACGTTCGGCTAAGACGATGGACCCCGGCTTGTCTGTTTCAGGAAGAATTACCGTAAACTCCTCTCCTCCGTAGCGGGAGCTTATATCTATTGTCCGGACCGCTCCCTCTATGGCTCTCACAATCTTTTTAAGGGCGTTATCTCCTGCAATGTGCCCGTATGTATCATTGTATATCTTGAAATTGTCCACGTCGATCATAAGAAGGGAAATACCGGTTCCGTACCTTCTTGATCTCTCGAGTTCCTTACCCAGACGGCGGTAGAACTCCTTGTGATTGAACAGCCCCGTGAGTCCGTCCGTGACAGAGATCTTCTCCGTTTCCTCGTAGAGATCGGCAACCTCGAGAGCAAGGGATGCTTCATTTGCGAGACGTATCATGTGTCCGTAGTTCTGTGCGGTAAGCTGTTTCCCCTCTTTTTCGCTACTTACTACAATCAGGCCCAAGAGAGTGAAGAGTGGACAGAGGTGGCATTCATTCTTTCTGTCTCTCTCGGTTCCCTGGTTGTGGGTGCCGCAATGGTTCTCCTTCCTCGACCAACATCTGGAATCCTTGTTCATGTAAGCAGAGCACTCCGATGCTGCGCAATTGAAGTGGGTGTAACATTTTGTCCTCCTGTTAATGATAACAGGAAGGATAAGTGCAGGAAGGTTTGAGAGAAGGATAGATTCATCGAAGCCAAGATCTATTCCCACCAGATTATTGACAAAATGGTGCTCCCCGCTCCAGGCAACCCGTGAGAAAAAATAGGATTTGTCAAGGAGAGGGATATCGATGGAGGATTTTCCTTGCTGTAGATGATCGAGGGAAAATCTGCACACATTTTGGGGTTTATCAATGTCTCCATACATCACATTTCTGAACCCGAGATCTTTGATTCCCTCGAGAAGTATCGGCACGATGTTGCCTTTGTCGAGAGCCTTGATCATCTTTTTCGTGACTTCGTGGTGTTTCAGCAGGTCGAAGTAATTTTTTCGTAATTGGTCGATTTCAGGACCTGTAGTGACACTCTGTTTTTCCAGCAATTCACAGTAAGAAAATTCCAGCTGCCTGTAGGCTGAAAGGAGGGAGTCGACTTTGAAATAGAGGCTTTCACCTCCCTCAATACCGGGGATACCGGCTGATTCTTCGGGCATTCTCTCCCTCAGCATGTCAAGGGTCATGGCAGAGGGTTTCACGATCTTCCCATGAATAACTACGAGAAAGAGTACGATTACTAGATAACAGGCAACAACGAGGGTCTGAGGCATAAGGGGAACAGGAAATGCATTGTAGGGCGCTGTGATCGCCACGGAGATCCCGAATACCGGAACTTCTTCCTTCCACGTTCCGAAATCCTTCACAAAGTTTTCGTAGAGCCGGCCTCCCTTATTGGGAGAAGTGTCAAAGAGAAGGAGATCTTTCTCGTTGTATATGGCTGTAAACATATTTTTTTCCACGAGGGAGTTAACGAGTTTTAAAAATCCATGAACCCGCACGGTTCCTGACACGCCCCTTCCCTTCCCGTCACTGGTGGAAAGAGAAAAGGGGAGAAAAAAACCTTCTCTCTGTGAGATGAGTGGATCTCCTGTGAGGAGAATTGGGAGGTCCTTTGCCCCAAGTTCAATACGATTCCGGGGAAGAGTTTCCCCCTTTGTATTCCCTTCACCGGGTGGAGAGAGAGAAAAATCTACGGGAAGAGCATCGGGAGTCTTCGCGAGAAGATCCTTCTCGTGCCTTTCAATAAGGGCGACCCCTTTCCAGATTGATGAGGAGAGGGATAAAAGAACCTTATCACCCACGTTGTTGACCGCAAGTTTTACAGACCGCTCCCTGACGGTCTGTAAGATGAGAAGAAAAAGGATAGAGAGTACGATGATCTCGATGATGAGTATACAGGTAGAGATCCTGTTTTTCTTGAAAAAAGCTGTTCGGGTCCTGAAACTCATATGAAAAAATAGTACCTCACCAGAAGTTTCTTGTACAGTTCCCTCACTACCCCTTTGGTTCCTATCGGAAATTATTAAGAATTTATTGAGAATAATGGTGTATAAAAGATGCCCCCCACTCCCACACCCTGCTCTCTTTAAGGAGCGTGAGGAAAAAACCGGATTCCCGCTTAAGGGTGTGAATCCAGAGCTGGAAAAATCCCTTGAGGAAAACAAATTTCCCCTGGACACCAGGAAGGAGATAAAGGGAAAACGTGAGGGTGAGGGAAAAAAGGATGAAGGCAAAAGAAAAGAGAAAACCGTTTTTCATGATGTCATCTTGCCTTTTGAGAAACGCATCTGCTGTAAAGACCGCCATCATTGAGAATAAAAAGCCGAGAAAAAAAAAGTAGATGGGGATTATGCCACTCAGCTGGGCCTTCTCGAGAATAAGCGAAAGGGCTGTGAAAGAGAGGATTACAGGAAAAAAATAGTAGGGTGCGAGGTCGATGATAAAGTGTGACCTGTTTATTACGACTTTTCCTCCCTGTTTCTCTGTAATGTGAAACCCGGAAACCTTTCGTAAGAAGATTTTTGCCATGAGAAGGTGTGATAACTCGTGATTCCAGATATACACCCCCACTGGCCTGTTGAGAAGGTGGATAAGGAGATAGGTTACAGCTCCAAGAGCTGCGAGGAGAAGAAATATCTCTTTCACCTGCTCTCCAATAAACGTATAGGGCAATGTAAAGAGGAGGATCGATGTAAGGAGAAGAAGGAGAATGCCGGCAAATAATTTCACTATTTTCATATTATTTTCCCGTGGCCTCTCTCCCAAGTTACTCTCACGCAAAGATAAATGAATACTTCTTATATTTCAAGGCTTTTTTGGGTTTACAAAAATAAAATATTGTGTTATTTTTAGGAACAATCTGTTCTGATCGGAGGATTAATGGCCCTTACGCACCTCCCCAATATTCTGAGGACCAGAGATATTGCCTTTCTTATCGACACGAGCCCCGATACAGTCAATGACATGGCCCGCAAGGGGATCATCAAAGGGTATAAAAGCGGCAATCAGTGGCGGTTTCGTAAGAAAGATGTGGAAAAGTATCTGAAAAAGCGGGGAAACAGGAGATCACGGGAAACTGGATGAGCAGTATCTGCGCCATCATCGCTCCCTTCCCTGCTTTTCGTCCCCTTTGATTCACTTATTTTCAAGAACTGGGAGACTCTCTCTGTTCCAGGCTCCGTGCCTCCTTTGAAGGCGTGTCAAATTCCCTTTTTATCTTGTTTTATTCACAGGTTATCTCGCTATATTATAAGACAAATAAGTAAAATCTGAGAGAAATTGATTTAATTTGATAGAAAAGTGGAGCTGTGATACCATTACTTTCTCTGCATGTGCCCCCGTAGCTCAGGCGGATAGAGCAGTGGTTTCCTAAACCACGTGCCGGGAGTTCGAGTCTCTCCGGGGGCACCATCACTCATCAAAGGTGAGAAGGGAAAAGCAGCCATGAGGCTTGATCTTCTCTCTTCCTCCAAGAGCAGTGAGCTCAGCAAGAAAGGAACATTCCACAATTTTTGCTTCCATATGTTCCAGGAGAGAGATCACGGCTCTCACTGTTCCCCCGGTAGCGAGCACGTCATCAGCGATGAGAATTTTCATTCCTTTATGAATGGCATCCTTGTGTATTTCAAGGGTGTCCTCGCCATATTCCAGTTTATATGTAACCCTCTCAGTTTCTGCAGGGAGCTTACCCTGTTTTCGTACGAGGATAACCCCGCACCCGAGTTTGTAGGCAAGAGATGCACCCATGATAAATCCACGGGCCTCGATTCCCAGTACCGCGTCGATCTCTGTCCCCACATAACGATGGGCGATAAGATCGATGGCCAACTGAAAGGAACGGCCATCTGCCAGGAGGGTTGTGATATCTTTAAATTGGATCCCCTCTTTCGGAAAGTTGGGGACGTTTCTGATCTTCCCCTTGAGTTCTCCAAACATTATTCATATCCTCCTTTGATGAATGTGTGACGTTTTATCTCCGAAGGTAATGGAGTGGGTTCACCAGTCTGTCATTGTACCTGATTTCAAAATGGAGGTGGGGCCCTGTTGCCCTGCCTGTATCCCCTACTCTCCCGATTACATCACCCTGCCTTACAAGCCGTCCTCTGTGTGTAAGGATATTTTGCAGGTGAGCATAAAGAGTAACGAAACCGTTCTGATGGTCAACGAGAATCATTTTGCCATAACCTGAAAAACCTGCCCCTGAGTAGGCTACCCTTCCTGAGTTTGCAACCTTTACCGGTGTACCTCGCGGTGCCGCGATATCCAGGCCTTTATGTCTGTGACCCCTTCTTTTCGCCCCGAAATATCCTGTAATTTTTCCTCGAAGGGGAAAAATAAAAATTTTCCTTTTCACTCCCCTGGGGGGGGTTATCACAGGAACATCCTTATGGGCCACCGCTCCCGGGATAAAGATCTTTTCCCCCGATCGGATCATGAATGGGTCGTCGATATCGTTGTATTTTACAAGCTCATCCAGAGACACTCTATAGGTGAGGGCTATCCGGTAAAGAGTCTGCCCTTTTCTCACTGTATGGTACACTCCCCTCCTTCCAGCACATGAAGTCAGACTGAAGAGAAGGAGTGCTGCTGTCAGCGGGTAAATCCATGAGTTCCCACGAGCTTTACGAATCTGCATCCTCCCAGATATTTCTTCTTAAGTTTTCCTTCCCTCTTTACCCCCTTCACAAGATCCTGTTCGAAGGGGCGTCCTACTGGTGCAATTATCACCCCTCCCTCTCTTACCTGTTCCACAAGAGGAGGAGGAATGTGTGGGGTTGCCGCTGTGATGATAACCCGGTCATAGGGCGCTTCTTCTTCATAACCCAGGGATCCGTCTCCGAAGATGAAGGTGAACTGTGTATACCCCATATCTTTGAGGAGCCTCTCCGCGTTCTCTCCGAGTGACTGTATCCTTTCCAGGGTAAATACTTGTTTGGCAAGTTCGCAAAGTATTGCCGTCTGGTATCCAGATCCCGTACCCACTTCCAGGACTTTCTCATTTCCTGAGAGATCAAGAGCATCCGTCATGAGCGCAACGATGTATGGCTGGGAGATGGTCTGATCTTCTCCTATAGGGAGAGGACAATCGTCGTATGCCCTGGTTCTTAGGTCCAAAGGGACGAATCGGTGCCGGGGGATACGCCCCAACACATCGGTAACCCGAGGGTTCTTAAGCCCCCTGCTCCGTATCTGCTGTACGACCATATTTTTTCGAAGGGTTTTATACTCCCTTTCGACACTATTCCCGGGCACGTTTATCGATCCTCATGAGGGAGCCACTTCAAATTTCTGCAGAGGGATTCCTCCCATGATTTCAGTAGTCTCAATGAGCGGTAATTGGTCAGATCGAGATGGATGGGTGTGATGCTGATGTACTCTTCCTTTACCGCCATAATGTCAGATCCCCTGATCTTCTCGTAGCCTATCTCTTCTCCTGCTATCCAGTAGTATTTTTCTCCCCGGGGATCTGTTTTCTCTACCACCGCGTCGCTGTAAAGCCTCTTACCCTGTTTCGTGAAGCGGATCCCTCTTACCTGCTCTTTATCCACATTTGGAATGTTCACGTTCAGGAGGGTGTCTTTAGGAAGGCCCTTCTCGAGAATTTCTTTCGCGATGCTTGCGGAAATCTCTCCCGCTGTTTTGAAGTGGAAATCGTTTCTGGAAACGAGTGAAACAGCAAATGAGGGAATGCCAAGAATCATTCCTTCAATAGCGGCAGAGACAGTACCCGAGTAGGACATGTCATCTCCAAGATTACCTCCTTTATTGATCCCGGAAGCAACGAGATGGGGTGTTTCCTTGAGGAGCTTGTTTACCGCGATGTTAATGCAGTCAGTGGGGGTACCATCTACTGTATAGACTCCTCTCCTTATAGCAGTTACCCTGAGAGGACGTTTCAGGGTAAGTGAGTGGCTCACACCACTTTTTTCCCTGTCAGGAGCTACTATGACCACCCTTGCAAATGTCTTGAGCGACCGGGCAAGTGCGTATAATCCTTCCGAATGGATCCCGTCGTCGTTGGAAACAAGGATCAGAGGTTTCCTCATTTCATACTGATCCTTTCCAATGGCTTATCCTCCAAGATTATGCTGGGTTAGAGTGTATATTGGGATCAAAACTATTTCAAATGCTACTTTTCAGGACAAGGGGTAAGGAGACGACAATAAATCGGCTCCCATTTTCATCACTGTATCCGGTTTCAAGCTCTTGTGTCTCAGGGTTTCCTGAACTGGTAAAAGTTGGTCGGGGCGACTGGATTTGAACCAGCGGCCCCTTGCACCCCATGCAAGTGCGCTACCAGGCTGCGCTACGCCCCGACTCGTCAGACAAGATTATTCAAGAATTTTTTTGATCCTGGAAAGTTCCCCTTTAACTGTACAGAGGAGTTTTTTGTATTTCCCATCGCTTAAAGCCAGGGAAAGCTGTTTCCCCCTATCTTCTTTG
>CAZPLX010000022.1:0-11925 GCA_964587345.1 uncultured bacterium | reverse complement strand
GTGGGAACTCTCGTGTGAGACCCCCTCCTTTCCAAGAGCCTTGTCAATTCTCGCAATTTTACTTTTCACGATCTTTTTTCCACTCCTGAATGAAAATGAGGCCTTCTTCGGTCAGCCGTATTGCCGGAGCGAGCTCCCAGAATTCGATGAACCCCCGGGCAGACAGAGATTTCACCGCGTCCTCGAGCTGGTGGTCCTCGATACCGGCCTCCTCTTCGAGACCTTTTATGTTGGGTGTGGCCGAGGGGCCGAATTCTTTGTAGAAAGTGTAGAGCGCCTGGAGTAATCTCAGCTCATGCTCATGTACCCTGTCTCCATTCATCGCCGCTGATTACTCCGAAGGTCCCTCTTCATTTTCTTCACCTGCCCTCTCCTCTTCTATCTCTTCTTCCGGTTCTTCTTCTTTCCTCACCCCTTCCTCGACGGGACGTTTTTTCGACCCACCCAGTTCCTTCTCGAGACCTTTTATCTTCCGCCACTTCCGGATACTTCCCGGTACCATCGTGAGGACCCCGGCGAAAAAGCCCGCTGCGACAGCGATGAGGATAACAATGCTTTGAGAGGTTTCCCACGTCGTTCTGAGAAATTTTATGTCGGTAGTGGATTGATTCTGAAGAGCGAATACTCCCGCCACAATAACGAGGAGGAACATGATAATGAGGGATGGTTTCATCTCAACTCTCCCTTGGATATAGGGTGTGATGACACATCTTTATATCACTTATATCACCCGGGTCACTCTTCAAAATAGTATTTTTTACGATCCCTGTCTTTTTCCGGCGCACGAAGGGACATCATCTTTTCCCGGATAAGAACACACTCCCCGTCTTCGGGACATTCGACATCGCATGGGTCGATGTGGGTTATCACATGGGCTTCCCCCAGGGCTTCCTCGATTTCCATTTCAAGGTGCTCCGCGAGTCTGTGGGCTTCCTGAACATTGGATAACTTGCAGACCACGAGGTGAAAATCGATATGCTTCATTGAGCCGGCCTTGCGGGTTCTCATGGCGTGGACATCCACAACCATGGGTCGATGATTATCAATGATCTCATTAATTCTCGCCAGTACCTCTTCGGGGAGTTCCCGATCTGATAGATCATCGAGGACTCCTCGAAGGAGGGGAACCGCCGCCTTGATGACAAGGACCCCTACAACGAGTCCTGCCAGTGTGTCGAAGAGGGCAATTCCAGTGGTGCGGACGAGAAGCAGTGCGATCACGATTCCGCTTCCCGAGTAGACATCCGTTTTGAAGTGGACAGCATCTGCCATGAGGGCCGCCGAGTCTGTTTCTTCCCCCACCTTAGTAATCATCTTTGCCGCGATGAAACTCGCTACGACTGATACCACCATGATGCCTATCCCCGCATCGGGATTAGAAAGGACCCTCCCGTTGATATATCTCCTCAACGATTCCGCGATGATTCCAATCCCGATAATAGTAATTATCGTTACCTGGAAGGCCGCCGCGAGGGTTTCTATTTTTCCATGGCCGTAAGGGTGTGATTTATCAGGAGGTTCCGCGGATTTTCGGATAGACATGAGGCTTACAGAGGACATCGCGATATCGCCGATGTTATCAATGGCAGAGGAGAGAATCCCGAGAGACCCTGTAAGGTAGGCAAACACGAATTTGATGAGAGAGAGGAAAACCGCGAGGGAGAGGGAGAGGGTTGCGGTTACGATCTTTCTCCGGCTGTTTTCCTGATTTGATAGGGCAAGGGGGTTCACTTATCACCACCTGCGGACATTCTCTTCATGTCCTCCGCTTCCGAAAATAGTGATGAGAATGGATATTATGCTTATGGTAAGAGCCCCGAAGAGAGCTGTGAGGAATCCTGTGACAGAAAATCCAGGTATGATCCATGAGACCACTTTCAGCATGAAAGCATTGATAAAGAGAGTCAGAATCCCGAGGGAGAGGATGTTAAAAGGGAGGGTAACGAGGAGTACCATCGGTTTAATCGATACGTTGATGATTCCGAGAATAAGGGCTGCGAGGAGGGCATCGCTGAATGTGGCCACATTGATACCCTGGAATCCATATGAGACGAAGAGAATAGCCACGAGGTTTCCCGCAAGCTTCAGAATGAGATGTTCGAACTTCACCTTTTCCTTTCCTCCAGGGTTTTAGGTGACATTATATCCCATTTCCCCCGTTCCTCGCGGCTATAAGAGGCGGATTTTTCTTCCGGTGGATGGCGAGCAGGGCAACCCCTAAGAGAGGGATCAGGCCGCAGACGAGAAAGAGTGCATCAAAGCCGAAAAACTGGAGAATGATACCAAAGAGTGCGGAGCCGATCACGAGACCAAGGTCAAAAGCGCCGGTAAAAAGAGCCATGCTCGCCCCGCTGTTTTCACGTCCTATCTCATCTACCATGAGGGCAGAGAGGGAAGGAAAGAGGAATCCGTGCCCAAGTCCGGTGATAAGGGAGGCGACGATGAGAACTAACAGGTCCCGCGAGAAGAGAAGCATGGTGGCCCCCGACGAGAGAATGGAGAAGGATAGGATGGCACCCACTGTCTTGTTTATGCTGTCAACCTTCTTTCGCCATACTGTCCGGGTAGAGATAACGGCGAGAGAATAGAAGAGGATGAAGAGGAAAATACCTTCCTTGCCCTCCTTGTAGAGAAAGACGGGGAGGAAAGTAAATATGCCTCCGAAAGTGGTTCCGAAAAGGAGGGAAAAGAAAACGTGAGAAGCCACACCCCTTCCCATGAGTTCCCTGAGTTTGGAGGGTTTGACCCCTCCCTCAACGGCCCTGTCCCGGATAAAGAGAGCCGGGAAGCCTGAGATGAGAGCGAAGGTCGCCCCGATGAAGAAAAAAGTGTGAAAACTTGCTCTTATGAGAATGAGTTCTCCCAGGCCGACTCCAATCGCGGTAGGGACGAAAAAGGAGAGTCCAAAAACACCTAATGCCTCGGCTCTTTGCTGCGGGGGGGCATGAGAAGCAATGTGGGCATAGGTGAAGGTGACGAAAAATGAGTAGCCTACACCCTGGAAAAATCGGTAGAGGTAGAGGATCGGAGAAGGCGATTTTACGGTGTACCAGGGGAAGGTGGCAAGTGAGGCGATTACGGCCCCTGCGACGATGAAGAAAGTTTTCTTTTTCCTGTCTGCAAGCCACCCTCCCAGAGGTTTTAAGGTCACCGAGACGAGGGTACCCGTGGCCATGATAAATCCAATTTCTGCGGGGGTAACCCCGATGCTGTCGAGAAAAGGGGGCATGAAGATAAATATGGTGCCATAGAGGGAGTAAAGAAAATTGGATATATTAAGGAGAATATAATCTCGATCATAGATTCCTGTGGGATCGCTCATCGATGAATTCCTTTCCTCCCTCCGGTCAGTTTCCACCATATACCATACTTGGATGCCCGATGCACATTCATGGAATCACCTCGGACCTACTCTTTTTCTGCAATCTTGCCTTTTTCCTTAGATTACAAAATAATAGGTGACAGGTATGAGGAGGCAGACGTGACATCTATAACAGTTGCCGTGGGACAGATCAATTCCGTCGTGGGAGATTTCAGGCACAACGTGAAGAAGGTTGTAGAGTATATCCGTTGTGCGGAGGAACAGGGTGCTGATCTGATAGTTTTTCCGGAACTTGCTCTTCCCGGGTACCCCCCCGAAGATCTCCTTCTGCGCCCCGATTTCATCGAAGAAAATGAGCGGGCACTTCAGGAAGTAGTCAGGGAGACGGAGGGTATCTGTGCCATCGTGGGATTTGTGCGGAAGGAAGAGCATATCTTTAACTCTGCCGCTCTTCTTTGCAACGGGAAAGTAGAGGGCTTTTACGATAAAATATTTCTCCCCAACTACGGCGTTTTTGACGAATTCAGATATTTTTCCAGGGGGTGCGCTCCTCTGATGATTGATTATCTTGGAGTGAAAGTAGGCATCACCATCTGCGAAGACATCTGGTATTCTGACGGGCCCTATGTGGAAGAGGCAGCCTCCGGCGCGGAAATTATCGTAAACCTGTCCGCATCTCCCTACCACCATGAAAAGTGGAAAACCCGGGAAAAGATGATCTCCACACGGGCATGCGACACGAAAACCTATTTTGTTTACTGCAACATGACGGGAGGACAGGACGAGCTCGTCTTCGACGGGTGCAGCATCTTCATGAATGAGAAGGGGATAATTGAAGGGAGACTTCCCTTTTTCGAGGAAGCTCTTGCCTGCCAGACTATTGAGAGGGGACCCCTGTTCAGGGAAAGGCTCCTGGGCCCCCGGATGAGGGAAGAGGGGGAGCGCGGCCACAGGGGTGGGGATGTGAAGCTCCTTACCATAGATTCCGGGACGAAAAGGAAGGCGAAAGGGAAGAGCCACGAGGCCAGGATTGTCCCGCCACTGGTCGTCGAAGAAGAGGTGTTCAAGGCCCTTGTAACGGGTACGGGCGATTACGTACGGAAAAACGGCTTCCAAAAGGTGGTGATCGGCCTCTCCGGGGGGATAGATTCTTCTCTCGTTGCTGCGATCGCAGTAAAAGCCCTGGGGAAGGAAAATGTTGTAGGGGTATCACTCCCCTCCATGATCAGTTCGCAGGGGAGTATCGACGATGCCCGTAAGCTGTCGGGTAATCTGGGGATCGCCTTTCATGTGATTCCCGTAGGGGATCTCTTCGATGCCTTCGTCGATAGCCTTTCTCCACTCTTTCAGGGGATGGAGGAAGATGTGACGGAGGAAAACCTTCAGGCACGGATCCGGGGAATGATTCTCATGGCGATATCGAATAAGTTCGGCTATCTCGTCCTCACCACAGGAAACAAGAGTGAAATGAGCGTGGGGTACGCTACACTTTACGGAGATATGGCGGGCGGATTTGCAGTCATCAAGGACGTGTACAAAACGATGGTCTACCGCATCGCCAGGTATATAAATTCCTCGGAAGAGGCCCCCCTGATTCCGGCGGAGGTTCTTACGAAGCCTCCCTCCGCAGAGCTTCGCCCCGGGCAGAAGGATAGCGATTCCCTTCCCGATTATGGGATCCTCGATCCGATCTTGATGGACTATATTGAGGATGACCTGAGCCCCGGGGAGATTTCGGAAAAGGGTTTTGACGAGAGGATCGTTCGGGAAGTGATCAGGATGGTGGACAGAAACGAATACAAGAGACGGCAGGCTCCCCCTGGTGTGAAGATCACACGACGTGCTCTTGGAAAAGACAGGCGTATGCCCATAACGAACCGTTTTTCCGGAAACCGGTAGGGTTTAAGGCCATGGCGGCTTTTGCCCGGGGAAGTTCCCCCTTTATTTTTTTTCCAGAGCTACGAGAACAGAGCGGAATCGGCGTATCCTCACCACTCCCGGCTTCTGTCCCGGGATTTTTCTCACATCTTTTGCGTCAGCCACATAGACATCAAGTTTTCCTTCTCCCGCTCCTCCGCTCCTCCTCGCAGCTTCCCCCGCACAGGTGTAAATTACCTCGTCAGGAATGGGAGCATCTCCTCTTTTTTTGATGAGAACATGGCTTCCTGGATGCTTCATGGCATGGAGCCAGAGGTCTCCCGGCGAGGCGATATTCTGGATGATATGGTCGTTCCCGTGGTTGTTCTTTCCCGCATAGATGGTGAATGAATCCACAATAAATTTTTCGATCTGGGAAGTCCGTGCCTCCCTCCTCCTCTGTGTCCCCTTCCCCCTTTTTCCTTTCGAGGGTTTTGTGGGGATCAAGCCTCCTTCACCCATTTCTCTCTGAATTTTTCCCAACTCCTCCAGGCTCTCTGCACGCTCCATATAGTAGAGAAGGGATCGATAATACCCGATCTCATCTTCGATTGAGGGGAGGTATTTTTTTTTGAAAGCGATTCCCTTCTGACCTTTCCTGTAGAGGCGAAAATAGCGGTTCATGTTTTCCACGGGGGAGAGTGCGGGGTCGAGGTCGATTATCATCTTTTCAGGGGGGTCCTTGTAATAGTTTGTAACCGAGCACTCCTTATTCCCTTTCGTAACCGAGTGGAGGGCCTGTTTCAGAAGTTCTCCCTTCATCTTGTAGTGAGAGAAAGATTTAAACTTTGCAATGTCATCTTTCACTCTTTTGAGACGGGTCGTCTCCTTCTTCAGCCCTTTTCGCGCAATCCTTCCGATATGATTTCTCAGGACCGACATTTTTTCTTCCATGAAGGAAAGGTGAAAAAATGATTCCGCTCCCTCATTTGGAGAGGGAAAAGGGGTAATCTTTTCCTCCTCGCTGACTTTTCCAAAGAGAGGGACAAGAGACCTTTTGAAGGGACCTTTACCCTCATCCCGGATCCCCACCTCGTACCTTTCCTGGTGATACCTCTGCACAAGACTGTTCAGTTCCTTCGCGAGTTCCCCGGGTTCTTTGATCGATCCCGTGGGAATCTGGGATATTATCTCTTTTGAGAGACCGTGAACTTTCCTGTACAGACCCTCTTCCAGGGAGTCCCAATTTTCCGCCAGGATAGAACGGCAGGTGTCCTCGGTCACATGGGGAAGGAATGTCTTCGATGGGGGAGGGAGAAGTGAGTAGGCAGCTCCGGAGACAACCTCACGGGCACCCCCTTTATGGGTCGGGATGATCTGAAGCGCGTTGAGTATTGTGAAAGAGCCATCTGTAAGAATGATGTTGCCATTCCGGCCGAAAAGCTCGGCAATGAGATAGGGAGACATTTCATCTCCTCTCTTGGAGACAAAATGGATTGTAAGATATCTCTCGAACTCCGCAAGTTCCAACGAGGCGATCCGTTTCCCTGTTAAGTGCTTTCGCAGGGCCTGGCAGAAACGTGGGGGAGACGGGGGGTTTTTGTACTTCTCGTTGGTGAGATGGATGGAACAGAGCAGGGGATGGGCTGAGAGAACCAGTGAACGGCTTATCCCCGGTTTCCAGAGTTCAAGGAGGAGGACTTTTTTCGCTGGCTGATACACTTTCGATACGAGGGCTCCCTTCAGGGTCCCTTCAATCTGGGAAAGAACTTTTCTCAATACAAAACAGTCCATGAACCTTTCCCCGTTTTCTTGGTCCAGAATATTTTGTGGTGTAGATTGGAACTCGTTTCTATGTAAAATCTATCCTATATTGTAGGTGAGGTTCAACTGAGGGAGGTTCATTGTGCCTATCGCAACGATTGGATCGTTACACCTCTATTACGAAATATATGGGGAGAACAGGGAGGAAACCCTCGTGCTCATCAACGGGCTCGGCTCTGATCACAGAGAATGGCTTTATCAGCTCCCTGATTTCAAAGAAGAGTACCGGGTAGTGGTTTTCGATAACAGGGGAACGGGAGTGAGTGACATTCCTCCCGGTCCCTATACGACGGAAGAGATGGCGGGGGACCTGTGTGGCCTCATGGACTACCTGGATATTGGTGAGGCCCATGTCCTTGGAGTTTCCATGGGAGGGCTTATTGCCCAGAAGTTCGCGGTACACTACTCGAAGAAGGTCAGCAAGCTTGTTCTCGCCTGTACGGGAGTGGGAGGGGAAGAATCAATCAAGCCCGGGAGAGAAGCGATAGAGGCTTTTAGATCTTTCGACGATACAGAACCAGAAGAGTCTTTGCAGAGGGTTCTCCCCTATCTCTATACGAAGGAGTGTATCGATCGTAAGGATCCAGAGGTCGATCGGTTCATCCGTTTTTCCCTCCAGCAGGGGCAGAACCTTGACGGGTACATGTCACAACTGGGAGCGATCGGGACCCACTCCTCCTTTGGGGAACTCGGTGACATAGACGCGGAGACACTTGTGATTACGGGAGGAGATGACCTCTTGATTCCACCGGAAAATTCTTCCCTCCTCTCAGAGGGGATAGCGAATGCGCGCCTTCTGCTCCTTGAAGGTGCTCCTCACCGGCTCTTTGCGGAATCGTGGAGGGAATTCAACAGGAGTGTCCTTGAATTTCTTGGAGAAAGGGGGGGTGACGCCTCCGATCATTTCGACAGAAGAGGGGGATGAGAATGAGGGAAACGGTTTTAGGGAACGAGACGTGGCGGGTTTTCAGAATAATGAGCGAGTTCGTGGAAGGATTCGAGTCCTTGAGAGATGTAGGGCCTGCAGTTTCGATATTCGGGAGTGCGAGGCTTGGGAGGAAAGATGAGTATTATAAAAAAACGGTCAAGATTGCCGCTCTCCTCGCGAAAAGGGGCTTTTCTATTATTTCAGGGGGAGGTCCCGGACTCATGGAAGCGGCGAACCGGGGAGGGCTCAAAGGGAACAGTTTTTCGGTGGGTCTTAACATAGAGATTCCCCTTGAACAGAAGGAAAACAGGTATCAGAACAAGTCGCTTCACTTCAAGCACTTTTTTGCGAGAAAAGTCATGTTTGTGAAGTATGCAGTCGCCTATGTGATCATGCCGGGAGGGTTCGGGACTCTCGACGAGTTTTTTGAGGCCATGACCCTGATACAGACCGGAAAAATAGATAAGATTCCAGTGGTTATGGTAGGGTCGACCTTCTGGAACGGCCTGCTTAAGTGGATGAAGGAAACTATGATTGCCCGGGGTACGATAACTGATGAGGATTTGACCCTTTTTCAGGTGACCGACGATCCCCAGGAGGTGTGGGAAATCATCGACTCCTTTTACCGGGCAAGGAGTGAGGGAAAAGAGGGGAGGATGATCCCTCTCGAGGGGAAGACAACTCTCTAATCGAGTATAATAAGAGGGGAAAGTGAGGAAAAAACAGGGAGGATGAATATGTCAAAGAAGATTATTGCCTACACAACGACATGGTGCCCTGACTGCAGGGCAGCAAAAAAGTTTTTAAAATCAAAGGGGATTCCTTTTGATGAGGTAGATATCGAACAATCTCCGGAAGGGGCCGAAAAAGTGATGGAACTTAATAACGGGATGAGGGTAGTGCCCACTCTCGATATTGAGGGAACCATAGTTATCGGTGACTCTTTCAATCCTGAAAAATTCGAAAAAGACCTTCAAGAAGCAGGAGTTATATGAACTTGTCCTATGAGTTTAAAAGATCTGCCGG
This sequence comes from uncultured bacterium, assembly GCA_964587345.1. Classification (GTDB taxonomy): domain Bacteria; phylum Desulfobacterota; class Deferrimicrobia; order J040; family J040; genus CAZPLX01. The sequence continues at coordinate 2,968 of CAZPLX010000022.1, read as the reverse complement.
AATCTCCTGGTATCTGGATGGAGGCCCGGATGAGGGTCAAAGGGGAGGAGATAAAAGTTAACCATACGTTTAATTTAACTTTTTCTATGAATTGTTGTTCATTTAATGTTTTATAGATCAACAATCTCCCTGAATAGACTATATATATAAAAAGTCCGGCGAGAACGCCGGACTTTCTTGGAGGAGGGGGGAGGGTTGGGGGTCCCTCCCGTTCTCTGGGGGAACTACACTATAATTTTACACCAGTTATCTTTCTCCTGTAAAGAAATAATTCTATTGGTACTACAATCAATTGATTAGTTAAGTAAAATTTCCTTCTCTGGCGGGGGAAATCGATATTTTCAACCCTACCGGGAGAATCATGCATCTGATAATTAGATGTGAAAAGTAGTGGGAGGGTGCGGTGATGATGAAAATAACTCTCACAATGTATCACATGAGTCATTCGTGGAGGATCGTATGAAGGTCTTTGTGACAGGAGGAACCGGGTTTGTGGGACAGCATCTCGTTGCGAGACTCCTTCAGGATGGTCATAGGACCCGTCTTCTCGTCCGCAAGGACTCTTTCAAGAAGATACCGCCCCTGATGAGGGATGCTGTCGAAGTTGTCTATGGGGACCCTTTTGATAGCGATTCTCTTTCTGAAGGGATGGAGGGGTGTGAGGCTGTCATCAACCTCATAGGGATTATCAGGGCTTTTCCCAAAAAGGGAGTTACCTTTGAAACCCTTCATTACGAGGCGACGAAAAGGATCGCTATCGAGGCCCGAAGGAAGGGAATCCGGAGGTTTATTCAGATGAGTGCTCTCGGGGTTGACTGGGATGAGAAAACCGACTATTTCCGTACAAAATGGAAGGCAGACCGATTTCTCATTGATCACGAGTTTGACTATACGATATTCAGGCCTTCGGTGATATTCGGGGATGGGGACGGCTTTGTCACAACCCTTGAAGGGCTCGTGCGCTCCTCTCCCCTTCTCATAATTCCGGGGAGTGGAGAGTACCCCATGCAGCCTGTCTATGTGGGAGACGTGGCCCGCTTCTTTTCCCGGGCTTTAACGGAGGAGAGATCTCTAAAACAGATATTCACCGTCACGGGTCCCAGGCTCTATTTCTACAAGGAAATACTCCATCTTATCGCACGGAAAATGGGGAAAAAGCGCCTTTTTCTCCACCTTTCCACAGGACTTCTTTCCCCCATCGTCATCTTTTTTGAGCGCTTCCCTTCCTTTCCCCTCACCTACGATCAACTCATCATGCTCACGAAAGGTTCAGAAGGGGATAATGGGGATCTGCTCGCTCTTTTTGGGGAAGAGTTAAAACCCTTTGAGGAATACCTTGGTGAACGTTTCGGGAAATAAAAATCTTTTCAAGTTTTCCTTGAAAAGCGGGATGATAGGGTATAATAGAACCTTCAGGAAGAATAAGAGAGTGTGAAGGAGCTGCCGCATGGAGTTTACACCGAAATGGATTGCATGGGAAATCACGGGGAAATGTAATCTGAACTGCGTACACTGCAGGTCCGCATCATCCATGTCCTCTTTCGAAAGCGTGTTCGATACGAAAGGAGCGAAAGCCCTCATCGATGACATCACCTCTTTCTGTAAACCCGTTCTCGTACTCTCCGGGGGAGAGCCTCTCCTAAGGAAAGATGTTTTTGAGATTGCGGCATACGGGAGCGAGAAGGGCCTCCGCATGTGCCTGGCCACCAACGGGACCCTCGTGGATGACGAGGTGTGTAAGAAGATAAAAGATTCGGGAATGAGGATCGTCTCCCTGAGTCTTGACGGGGCAAGTGAAAAGGTCCACGATAACTTTCGGAATGAGCCTGGGGCCTTCGAAGGGACACTTAGGGCTGCAGACTATTTCAGAAAGCACGGGATCGAATTCATCATCAATTCTTCCTTCACGAAGAGGAACCAGAGTGATATAGAGCCTACCTACAGGCTTGCTAAGGAGATCGGCGCAACGGCATGGTACATGTTCATGATCGTTCCCACGGGGAGAGGGGAGGAGATCATGAGCGAGCTCATCTCCAAAGAAGATTACGAATCGATACTCTCTTGGCACTACGAGATGGAAAAGGAAGAGACGGAGATGCTCGTGAGGCCAACATGCGCCCCCCACTACTACAGGATAGTTCTTCAGAAAGCAAAGGAGGAAGGGATCGGTTTCAAGAGGCGTTCCCTGAAATTTTCGACAGGGGGAGGAAAGGGGTGCATCTGCGGGCAGACAATTGCCTTTATCGATTCAAAAGGGAACGTCCAGCCGTGCAGCTACTTTCCCGTCTTCGCCGGGAACGTGACAAAAGAACCTTTTCAGCAGATATGGGAGTCATCGGATCTCTTCAGGAAACTCCGAGATTTTTCGGGTTATGAAGGGCGCTGTGGTTCCTGTGAATATATAAATGTCTGCGGAGGATGCAGGGCCAGGGCCGACGCGGTGTATGAAAACTATCTCGCAGAAGAGCCCTTCTGCGATTATGTTCCACTGAGAATGAAGAAATAGGCCGGGCTCCGGTAAAATCGCTTAATCCGAGGAAACGAATACCCTATCGATTGCCCTCACAGCTTTTTCTTGTTGAATTTCCTATGAGGCCAGTTTAAGGTATCGTGAAAATGGTCAAAGGAGCGTGTATGTCCGTACCAAGCCACGAGTATAGATTTTTAAAAGCGTGCAACAAAAAGGAGGTCGACACCGTTCCTGTCTGGATCATGAGGCAGGCAGGGAGATTCTTGCCCCAGTACAAGGAGACTCGGGGAAAATACTCCTTCATGGAGATGTGTAAGACTCCCGACCTTGCGGTGAAGGTGACCCTCATGCCCATTAAGGCCCTTGAGGTAGATGCGGCCATACTCTTTTCCGATATCCTCATCCCCGTTGAGGCGATGGGCATAAAGGTAGAGTTCGTAGAGGGTAAAGGCCCCGTCCTCGGAACGAAGATAGGGAGCAAAGGGGATGTGGGGAAGC
>CAZPLX010000021.1:0-13225 GCA_964587345.1 uncultured bacterium | reverse complement strand
CATTTGTATAGGCGTAGATTGACAAGAAGAGCTAATTGATTTAGCATTTTGGAGTTTATCACACAGCAAACAGGAAGGGGGAAAATGGAAGAGTTTTCCAGAATAAAACGCTTTCCACCGTACGTGTTCAACGCGGTAAACGAACTGAAGATGCGCCTGAGGCGGCAGGGAGAAGATATCATCGACCTGGGAATGGGGAATCCGGATATTCCCACGCCCTCTCCCATAGTGGAAAAGTTGATTGAAGCGGTCAAGAATCCGAAGAATCATCGATACTCCGCTTCAAGAGGGATATACAAACTGCGGCTTGCCATATGCGACTGGTACAAAAGACATTTTGGTGTGGAACTCGACCCGGATTCCGAGGCGATAGCGACAATCGGAGCGAAAGAAGGATTATCCCATCTCGTCCTCGCGATTATGGGCCCGGGGGAGATCGCCCTTGTTCCAGATCCCACATATCCGATACACTACTACTCTGTGGTTATCGCAAACGCCGATGTGCGCAGAGTTAATCTCATGTCAGAAGAAGAGACCTTTCTCGAAGCTCTCGAGAGAGCGGTGAAAGCACTTTGGCCGAGGCCAAAACTTCTTATCATTTCATTTCCCCATAACCCTACCACGAAGGTTGTCGATTACGAATTCTTTGTAAAACTGGTTGAATTTGCAAAGGAAAATGAGATATATATTATCCACGACCTTGCCTATGCAGATATCGTATTTGACGGCTACAGGGCTCCCTCCATCCTCCAGGTACCTGGAGGAAAGGACGTGGCTGTGGAGATGTATTCAATGTCGAAAGGCTACAGTATGCCGGGATGGAGGGTTGGATTCTGTGTAGGAAACAGAGGGATGGTTCACGCCCTGACAAGAATTAAAAGTTACCTCGATTACGGGATGTTCCAGCCAATCCAGATTGCGGCGATTATCGCCCTGAATGGAGATTACCGTGTTGTGGAAGAAGTCAACAGCATCTACCGTCACAGGAGGGATGTGCTCGTGGAAGGTTTGGATCGCGTCCCCTGGCATATGGACAGCCCTAAGGCGACAATGTTCATGTGGGGGAAAATTCCCGAAGCCTTCGAGAAGATGGGATCTCTTGAGTTTTCAAAACTCCTTGTTGAACAGGGACACGTGGCGGTTTCACCAGGGGTTGGATTCGGACAGCATGGTGAGGGGTATGTGCGCTTTGCCCTTGTGGAGAATGAGCACCGTATCAGGCAGGCAGTAAGGGGGATAAAACACGTCCTTTCAGGATGAGGAGAACATGCCGGTGATGTGTCAAGGAATTAAATCGATTAATGTGGGGATCATAGGACTGGGCACGGTGGGTAAGGGTGTCTACAGGCTCCTCACGAAAAATAGTAGAGAAATTGAAAAGAAGCTCGGAATTCCCGTCAAGATTGTAAAAATCGCCGACATTGATATTTCGAAGGGGAAGGATGCTCATGTCCCGGACGAAATATTAACGACTGACGCGACAGAAGTGATCACACATCCTGATATTCATATACTTGTGGAACTTATGGGAGGGACCGGGGTGGCGGGAGAATTCCTCATGGCCGCGGCGAAAGCGGGAAAATGCGTTGTGACTGCGAACAAGGCCCTTCTCGCAGAGAAGGGGCACACTCTCGTGGCCGATATCGAGAGTCAGGGTATGGAAATCGGGTTCGAGGCAAGCGTGGGTGGGGGAATCCCGGTCTTGAAATCTCTCAGGGAAGGTCTTGCAGGAAACAGGATTCAGGAAATATTTGGCATTATGAATGGAACCTCCAACTACATCCTCACGAGAATGTCGGATGAGGGGATGAAGTTTGAGGACGCGCTGAAAGAGGCACAGAAATCGGGTCTTGCAGAAGCCGATCCGACCCTCGACGTGGACGGGATCGATACTGCTCACAAACTCGCGATTCTTATCTGGATTGCCACGGGGAAAGCTCCCCTTTTCGCAGATATCTATACTGAAGGGATCCGGAATGTGACTCCCATGGACATGGAGTTTTCGAGGGAGTTTGGGTATCAGATCAAGCTCCTCGCAATCTCGAAGATAAGCGGAGAGGGTGTTGAGGCCCGGGTACACCCTACCATGGTTCCGAGAAGCCATCTTATCTCAACTGTAGGAGGGGCGTACAATGCCATCCATGTTACGGGGGATTTTGCAGGACCCATTCTGCTCTACGGAAGCGGAGCGGGAATGGACCCTACGGCAAGTGCCGTGGTAGGTGATATCATTGAGATAGCGAGGAACCTGAAAGGTGGTATAAAACGGCGCCTTCCTTTTTCCGGATGGGACACAGACGGAACCGATTTGAAGGTGAAAAAGATGGAAGATGTTGTCTCAGAATATTATCTTGGATTTACCGTGATCGACAAACCGGGGGTCCTTTCAAAGATTTCAGGTGTTCTAGGGGATCATGACATCAGCATTTCCTCAATGATTCAGAAGGGGCGGAAAAAAGAAAGAGATGTTCCTATCGTGATCCTCACCCACGAAGCACGTGAAAAAGACATAGACGTAGCTCTTAAAAAAATAGATACTCTCGATGTGGTTCGAAGCGCCACGAGGCGTATCAGGATTGAAAACAATCTATAGATCAAGAGGATAAACGATGCACTGGAGCGGAGTGATACGGGGGTACCGCGACTATCTACCCCATGTTTCGGAAGAGAATATCGTCTCTATTCTCGAGGGGAACACCCCGCTCATCTTTGCGGCGAACCTTTCAAGAATTGTCCGCGAAGGGATGAGAATCTACCTTAAGTACGAGGGGGTCAACCCAACAGGATCATTCAAAGACCGGGGAATGACGATGGCGGTTTCCGCCGCGAAGGAAGAGGGTGCAACTTCGATTATCTGCGCATCCACGGGGAATACTTCTGCCTCTGCCTCGGCCTATGCTGCCCGGGCAAACATGAAAGCCTACGTCCTTATCCCCGAAGGTAAGATCGCTTTCGGGAAGCTCTCCCAGGCGGTGATTCACGGTGCGAAAATCATTCAGGTAAAAGGGAACTTTGACGAAGCGTTACAGATCGTCAGGGAGATTTCAGAGAATTATCCAATCACTCTCGTGAATTCCATAAACCCCTTCAGAATCGAAGGGCAGAAAACCGCCGCTTTTGAAGTGTGTGATGCGCTGGGCGATGCCCCTGATCTTCATGTTCTTCCCGTGGGGAACGCGGGAAACATCACATCGTACTGGAAGGGGTACAGGGAGTACCTGAAAAAGGGAAAGTGCAACAAGACTCCCAAAATGATCGGCTTCCAGGCGGAAGGTGCGGCTCCCATCGTAAAAGGCCACCCCATCGAGAAACCGGAGACTGTTGCCACTGCCATTCGGATAGGGAACCCCGCTTCATGGGAGCGCGCTGTGGCGGCGAGGGACGAATCGGGGGGAATGATCGATATCGTTTCCGATCGGGAGATTCTCGAGGCTTACAGGACTGTGGCATCGACGGAAGGGATCTTCTGTGAGCCCGCCTCTGCGGCAGGGGTAGCCGGTGTGATAAAATTATCTAAACGAGGATACCTGTCGGGTAACGAGACCATCGTAATCACCCTGACAGGCCACGGCCTGAAAGATCCAGATAACGCGGTGAAGCAGTATTCCCCTCCAGTGACGGTGAAGCCGGTCCTGGAAAAGGTCGTGGAAGAACTCGACTATTGAAAGGAATTCCATGAAGTACGCGATTATCATCGGTGACGGGATGGCCGACTGGAAAGTCCCCTCCCTGGGGATGCGGACTCCCCTTGAGGCAGCAGTGATACCCCACGGGGATTTCATGGCCAGATCAGGCCTCTGCGGCATGGTTCAGGTTGTTTCGAAAAATCTGTACCCTGGGAGTGACGTATCGAACCTCAGCATTCTCGGATATGATCCCGAAATTTACTACACCGGGAGATCACCCCTGGAAGCGGCGTCGATCGGAGTAGATCTGGATGATGACGATGTGGCGGTAAGATGTAATATTGTCACGGTAGATGGGGGTATCCCGGCGGGAAAGATGGTCGATTACTCTGCCGGTCACGCATCGAGTGATGAGGCGAGAGCACTCCTCGCAGATTTGAACATATCTTTATCCTCCCGGGGTATTTCTTTTTATCCAGGTGTCAGCTACAGGAACCTCATGGTTTGGAAAGAAGGTATCGATTCCGTGAAGACGACCCCCCCCCACGATATTATGGGGAAGGAAGTATTGGAGTTCTTGCCCGAGGGCGAGGGTGCGAATTTTCTCCGCGAGATCATGACAGAGTCTGAAGAGATTATGGCAGATCATCCTGTAAACAGGAAACGAAGGAAAGAGGGGAAGTTACCGGCTTCATCAATATGGCTCTGGGGTCAGGGAAAGGCTCCGAGAATGCCCTCTTTCAAAGATACATTCGGTATGGAGGGATCGGTCATCGCTGCTGTAGATCTCCTGAGGGGTATAGGCAAATACCTTGGTATGGAGATTATTGACGTCCCGGGCGCCACAGGTTACGTGGATACGAACTTCGAAGGGAAAGGAAAGGCATGCCTCAAAGAACTTGAACGGAAAGATTTTGTTGTGCTCCACGTGGAAGCACCTGATGAGGCGGGTCACAATGGAGACGGTCCGACGAAAGTACACTGTATCGAGGAGATTGACCGCTTTGTAATCGGTCCGCTCCTTTCAAAAATCAGGGGAGGTGCAGATCTCAGGATACTCTTTCTTCCGGACCATCCCACTCCAATTGAAATACGGACTCATGCAAACGAACCGGTTCCCTTCCTCATATATCCTGCTCCAGGGGTTCATGGAAAAGAGTATACCCCTCCATCGGGCTACACAGAAGAAGAGGCCTCACGCACAGGGGTTATCGTGGAGAAAGGGACCAACCTTATCACCCTCCTGTTGGGGAGGTGAGGGATGAAGGAGGTGTGCAAGATCAGAGTCATTTTCGGAGACACAGACGCCATGGGAATTGCCTATTACGGGACCTATTTTAGGTGGTTCGAAATGGGGAGGGTTGAGCTTTTGAGACAGGGAGGGCTCGAAGTAAGAGAGCTCACAGATCGGGATGTTCACCTTCCTGTGGTAAGGACTGAGTGCAAATACAGTAAGCCAGCAAGATACGATGATGAGATCACAATTTTCACAGGCATAAAGGGTGTGAGAAAAGTCCGTCTTGCTTTTTCATACCGCATCGAGTCGAATGCGGGGGTTCTCACGCATGCACTCACGGAACATGTTTTTACTGACAGGAGTGGTAAGGTGATCCGCCCTCCAGCTGATATCATATCAAGGATCGGGAGGGTGATAGATGCTTGACAGAAACTATGCGCTAGAATCCGTAAGGGTTACGGAAGCAGCCGCTTTGGCGGCGGCAAGGCACATGGGAAGGGGGGATACGGTAAAGGCGGACATGGTCGCTGTTGTCGCCATGAGAAAATCGCTGGATCGCCTCGATTTCAGGGGGAGGGTAATAATAGGAGAAGGGGGGAAAGAGGAAGCTCCCATGCTTTTCACGGGAGAGGAACTCGGTGGTGCCTCGGAGCCTATTCTCGATCTCGTTGTGAGCCCTCTTGAAGGAACGACAATCGTAGCAACGGGAGGAACAAATGCCCTCTCGGTACTTGCTATCGGAGAGAAAGACTCTTTTCTCCAGGTACCTGAAACATACATGTATAAAATTGTCGTGGGCCCCAGGGCAAAAGGGGTCGTGGACATCAAAAAGACTCCTACGGAGAATCTCCATGCAATATCCGAGGCGCTTTCTCGTCCTGTCAAGGAACTCACTGTTGTGATTCTCGACAGGCCGAGGCATGAAAAGTTGATCCGGGAAGTAAGAAACGCAGGAGCAAGAATCCGCCTCATTTCAGACGGAGATGTTGCTGCGGCGATCGCAACCGCAAAGCCGGGGAGCGGACTCGATGTGCTCATGGGAATTGGTGGGGCCCCGGAAGGTGTTCTTGCCGCTGCGGCTCTTAAATGCATGGGAGGGGATTTACAGGGTATTTTCAGGCCAAGAAACAGAGAGGAAGTCGAGCGGGCTAAACGTTTAGGCATTACAGATATCGGCAAGATTTACTCCATCGAGGAACTTGCCATGGGAAACGTGATGTTCGCGGCGACGGGTGTGACAGATGGCGAGCTTTTGACTGGGGTGCGCTTTTTCAAGGGAGGTGCGAAAACCCATTCACTTGTGGTCCGGTCAATAACGAGGACAGTAAGGTACATGGAAGCGATTCACTACATCCCCGATCAGGAAGGAGAATTGTGAAAACGGTTTCAGGAGAAATGACATGCCCCATATAAATATTGACAGGGATCGATGCAAAGGGTGTGAACTTTGCGTGCACATGTGTCCAAAAAAGTGCATCGATAGGGGAGAGAGAATTAACGGCGGGGGATACTACCCCGCAATCTTTGCGCGTCCCGAAGAATGCACGGGGTGCGCGATATGCGGCGAGACGTGCCCCGACACCGCGATAGCGGTGTGGAGATGAGCGCGCTGCCACAGTTTGGAAAAGGAAATGAAGCGATATGCAGAGGAGCTATCAACAGCGGCTGTCTCTTTTATTACGGATATCCCATTACACCTCAGAACGATATACCCGAGTATATGTCTGAACACCTTCCGGAACTGGGGGGCGTGTTTCTTCAGGCGGAAAGCGAGGTTGCGACGATCAATTTCATCATCGGAACAGCCGCGACGGGGAGGCGGGTTATGACCTCGTCCTCAGGCCCTGGAATCTCCCTCATGCAGGAGGGGATATCCTATATGGCGGGTATGGAACTCCCCGGCGTGATCGTTAACATTTCCAGGTCGGGTCCTGGACTTGGAGGCATCAACCCATCACAGGGGGACTATTTCCAGGCAACAAAGGGGGGAGGCCACGGGGATTACAGGACTCCTGTCTTCGCTCCTCATTCTGTCCAGGAAATGTACGATCTTACCATTCGCGCTTTCGATGTGGCGGACAGGTACAGAAACCCGGTGATAATTCTCGGAGACGCAATTGTAGGCCAGATGAAAGAACCCTTTGTTGAAAAGGGCTACGTTCCTCCTCCTCCAGCCGACAGATCCTGGGTGATCGATGGATGCGCGGGGAGAAAAACAAGGCAGGTCACTTCTCTCTACCTGGAAGGGAATTCCATCGAGCTCCACAACCTGAAGCTCGCGGAAAAGTACATGAAGATGGCGGAAGGGGAAACACTTTTCGAGGAGTACATGGCGGGGGACGCGGAAACTCTTCTAATCGCGTACGGAACTGCCGCAAGAGTGTGCAAGACTGCGATTCAGTGGGCCAGGAGTGAAGGGCTAAGGGTAGGGCTTCTCCGTCCGATTACCCTCTACCCTTTTCCCGGGGAGGCTGTAAAAAAGGCGGTATGCCGCTGCGAGAGATCTGTGGTTGTGGAGATGAACACGGGACAGATGATCGAGGATGTCCTGAAATCGACTGACGAGATGGAAAAAATAGAGTCTTACAGCCGCCCCTGCCAGATGCTCACTCCGGAGGAAATCTTCAGGCTGGTGAAAGAGAGAGCGGGGACGTTGAAAGGAGAAGAGAGTGGGAAAGGCCTCAAAGAAAGTATTTGAAAGACCGAACTCCTTGAGAGATGTCCATACCCATTTTTGCAGCGGATGCCACCACGGAATAATTCACCGGTTATTCTGTGAGACTATAGATTTCTTCGATATGAGAGAAAAAACCGTGGGGGTTGCTTCTGTTGGATGTTCCGTTTTTCTCTACAATTATGTGGATGTGGATGTGGTGGATGCTCCCCATGGAAGAGCGAGTGCCGTTGCGACAGGGGTGAAGAGGTCTCTCTCAGACAGATTTGTCTTCACATACCAGGGGGACGGCGATCTCGCGGCTATTGGGATTTCAGAAGTAATCCATGCGGCAAACAGGGGGGAAAATATTTCTGTGATCTTCGTGAACAACACCACATACGGTATGACAGGAGGGCAGATGGCCCCCACGACGCTTCTCGGGCAGAAAACCTCGACCACACCGAACGGGAGGGATTTCAAAAGGGACGGGTATCCTATTCGAATGGCTGAACTCATCGCAACGCTTGAGGGGACCGCCTTTAGCGCCCGGGTCGCAGTGTCCACCCCCGGCCAGATTCGGAAGGCGAAAGAGTCTTTGAAGACTGCCTTTGAGATGCAGTTGCACGAAATGGGGTTTTCTTTTGTGGAGTTTCTTTCCTCATGTCCCACGAACTGGAGGATGAAGCCCATAGAGGCGAATGAGCGGGTGAAAAAGGAGATGGCATCATTCTTTCCCCTCGGTGTGTACAAGCGGAGAACTCACGGAGATTTTCTTTAGGTGCGCGGATGTACCAGGATCTGATCATATCCGGCTACGGAGGCCAGGGGATTCTCATGATCGGGAACCTCCTTTCAATCGCTGCTATGGGGGAAGGAAAGCATGTTACCTACTATCCCGTCTACGGAGTGGAAATGCGGGGAGGGGCGGCCTCGTGCACGGTAGTCATGTCCTCATATGACATAGGGTCCCCTATCGTGGGAAATCCAATGTCTGTCATCGCGATGAATCAGGCATCCCTCGATTCATATGATGAGAAGGTAAAAGAGGGAGGGACTCTTGTGGTCAATTCTTCCCTTTGCACCATGGGAGCTATACGCAGGAGAGACCTTACCCTTGTTCCTGTTAACGCGAACGAAATAGCGGAACAGGTGGGGAGCCAGCAGCTAGCGAGCATGGTTGCCCTCGGCGCCTATCTGGCAATTGCGGCTCCCGTTGATAAAGATGTCCTGATCGAGTGTCTTCCCAGGGTTATCTCAAAGCGGTATGAAGAGTTCATTCCTCTTAACAGGAACGCGATCATGGAGGGATTTAAAAGTGCCGGTGGATAAAAAAAGAAGAATCAGTCGATCGCATCATGGAGAAGATCGCAGCGGCCACGAAACCTTCAGACTCCACGGAGGGATCCAGGGACGTGAAGGTGGGGGAGAAGATAAAGGCTTTAAGGGAAAGCCTTGGAATGTCGGTGCAGGATCTTGCTGAAAAATCTGGATTCAGTGCGGCACTTATTACTCAGATTGAGAACAGGATGGTTTCACCCCCACTCGGAGGACTCGTGGAAATTGCCAATGCCATGAATGTAAGTATCAGTTCTTTTCTCTTCGAGGGAGATTCTATCTACTTCGATTCCCTGATTCCTCATCATGTCCATTCTACCGGGGGGGAAGCCACAATCGTGGCGGTGCTCTATCAGAAAAGGGAGGAAGAATAGAATCGGCCGTGCAGGTGATAGAGAAGACACCCTTCGTCTCCTCTCCCGCTGCGGGTATCATGTTGGTTTTTTATCTGCTCCCCTTGTACTCGATCCCCTTTTTTTTGCATTCAGAATTTATCCTTTCTACGACGGGTTCTCGTACCCTCACGGGCGGGCACGAATATATGCCAACTCCGATGAGACAGAAGTTCCAGACGACACTTTTAGTGTGAACGTTAACTGGATATTCCCCCATGGAGGAGAGAGTATGATAACGGGATACCGCCTTGCCGAGGATCTTGCAGAAAAGCTCTCTGTGTGCACGGGGACTGAATGGGGAGATGTGGCTCTCATGAGGGAAATCGAACTCTTCAGGGAGTTTCTCTCCATTTATTCTTCAGGGTGTGAGGAAGAGAGCAATAGTCGGGCGAAAGGAGGGAACAATCTGAAAAGTCTCTGGTCCTATCCTCCTGATGTGAGGATGGTATGGGTGAAACAAAAAGGAGGATTGACCGATGTGTGGCCCTTCGATCGATATGGGAAGGGATATCCTTTCCATGATGAGGTGAGAAAAGCACAGAAGGTCTCAGATCTCCTTAAAAATCCCCGTTCCTCTTTTCGTAACCACCCTCTGTTTCTTATGGGTGAAATGATTTCGCTCTATTGTGAGGTGACTGCCTCATGAGGGCTTTATCAAAGAAAAAAACAATCGACTTTCAAAGAGATGGTTTGGTGAGTTAATATAAAATATCTCTTAATAAAATCTTGGAGGAGCAAAATGGCTGACAGGTTGAGTCCATTAGAGGAAGCGCTAAAATTTGAAATTGAGGGGAAGGCGTTTTTTACTGAAGCCGCCAGAAAATCAGGTGATAGCCTCACGAAGGAAATTTACAAATATCTCGCTAGAATGGAAACCAAACACATGGAAGATATAGAAAGGATCGCGGGAGAATTGAAGGAGAAGGGGGTTTTTCCCGAAAAGGCAACATTATCGGAACCCACAAAGAGCAGCTCCATCTTCCTGCAAGAGCTGAAAAAGCTAAAGAAGGAGACGATTCTTCCTCAGGATGAAGTCTCGGCTCTAAGAAATGGTCTTGCCCTTGAGGTCAGGGGAAGGGAAATGTACGACAGGCTTTCAGTGGAAGCAAAAGATTCGAGGGAAAAGAATTTTTACGTTCTTCTGTCGGGTGAAGAACAGAAGCATTTCGATATCATCTACGAGTTTCTCGATTTCTGCGAACTGAAAGGGCTGCGGATGCAGGAATAGTTGTCCCTTCCGGGATACGCAGGCATCTTTTTAAATACCTCATGACTTTTTATTCGGCGGCTGTGTGCATGAGAAAGAGGTTTTTTTTACATTGGGTGCTCCAGTTTACGTAAGGTGGCAAAGATGAGCCAGAAAGAAGAGAAAATGTATCTCATAGGAGAGGTGGCGAAAATTCTCGGTATAACCGGAAGAACGATCAGGTATTACGAAGAAATAGGTCTTTTAAACGGTATCAGGCGGATGGATCACGGGAAGAGAGTCTACACGGATGACCACCTCCGAAGGTTGAAATTTATCAAGAAACTGAAATTACTGGGTCTCTCCCTTTCCCAGATGCAGGATCTTGAGAGAATATATAGAATTCACGGAACGAACAGGCGATTTCTGCCCGAACTCATCTCATTACTGAAACAGCACGGAGAAAGAGTTGATGAACGGATTCGTGAACTCGCGGTCCTGAAGGTTGAGATTGATGAGTACAAAAAGCGGATGGAGAGGAAGCTGGAGGCTGAGGTGTTAAGTGAGGGGGGGAAAAGGAGGGGCACATGAGAGGTGTGGTGATAGCAAGTTCGGTACGAACGCCGATAGGTTCTTTTATGGGTGAACTGGCGACGGTCTCCGCAGCTACCCTTGGAGGGATATGCATTAAGGAGGCCGTGAAGAGGGGTGGTGTTGCGGGAGATGAAGTGGACCAGGTGATTATGGGAAATGTTCTCACCGCCGGTCAGGGACAGGCCCCCGCGAGGCAGGCGATGATACAGGGAGGTCTTCCCGTGTCAGCGGGTGCTCTTACCATCAACAAGATGTGCGGGTCGGGGTTAAAGGCGGTGATGCTCGCTTCTCAATCGATCATGACAAAAGAGAGCGATATTGTCATGGCCGGTGGGATGGAAAGTATGTCTATGGCTCCTTACCTTCTTCCCAAAGCTCGGAAGGGGTATCGCCTGGGTCACGGATCCCTTTTGGATCATGTAATCATTGACGGCCTCTGGGATGCCTACAACGACATCCACATGGGAACATGTGCGGAACTTCTCGCGAAAGAGCACAAAATCAGCAGGGAGGAGCAGGACGATTTTGCCCTTGAAAGTTATGAAAGAGCCCTATCTGCGATCAAGAAGGGGATCTTCAAAAAGGAGATTGTTCCCGTCCCCATTGACGGGCGTAAGGGAAAGAAGACGGTGTTGGTGGATGAAGAACCTGGGAGAGTAGAACTGGCTAAAATTAAAAATTTAAAACCCGCTTTCCAGGAAGGTGGCTCAGTAACGGTGGGAAATTCGTCAAAGATAAATGACGGCGCGTCTGCCCTCATGCTCATGGGTGAGGATGTGGCGGAAAAAAGAGGGCTTGCCGGACTCCCCCGGATTTCCGGTTTTGCCACGGCAAGCCTCGATCCAGTCTGGTTTACGGTTGCACCAATCAAGGCGATACACACGCTCCTTGAATTGTTATCCCTGAGTGTTGATGAGATCGATCTATGGGAGATAAACGAGGCTTTCGCGGTTGTCGCTGTTGCTGCAGTAAACAGCCTTTCTCTTCCAAGAGACCGTGTTAACGTGAATGGCGGTGCGGTTGCCCTCGGGCATCCTATAGGTGCGTCAGGGGCGAGAATACTGACAACCCTTCTCCACGGTTTGGAAGATAGGGGACTGAAGAGAGGGATTGCCACCCTCTGCATAGGAGGAGGGGAAGCAGTCGCTCTCTGTGTTGAACGACCTTGAGAAGGGAGGGACATGATGGAATTGAAGAAATTTGGGGTTGTAGGTGCTGGACAGATGGGGACGGGGATCGCCCAGGTTGCCCTTACCGCGGGCTACAGAGTAATCCTGAACGATCTCTCAAAAGATGTTCTTTCAATCAGCAGCAAAAGAATCGCAAGGGGACTGGCGAGACTCGTGGAGAAGGGGAAAATGGATGTCCCATCTCGGGAGGAAGCCCTTTCCCTTTTAAAGGAATCCCTCTCTCTGGAAGATCTTGGAGATGCAGATTTCGTTGTTGAAGCGGCAACAGAAAATGAAGAGATAAAGCTCGAGATATTCAGAGCCCTTGATCGGATTGTCCCGAACGACAGCATTCTTGCTTCGAATACATCCTCCATTTCCATAACAAAAATCGCCTCTGTGACAAAGAGGGAAGAGCGCGTGATCGGGATGCACTTCATGAATCCGGTCCCTCTGATGAAGCTTGTCGAGGTGATCAGGGGAATGAGGACGTCCGACGAAACGTACAGATCTATTTTTGAGATCTCAGAGAGGCTGGGGAAAAAAGCCGTCCCCTCGTCGGATTACCCCGGGTTTACCGCAAACAGGATACTCATGCCCATGATCAACGAGGCGGTTTTTGCTCTCTTTGAAGGCGTGGGGAGTCCAGAAGACATCGATATGATCATGAAACTCGGTGCGAATCACCCTATGGGACCCCTGGCACTGGCTGACCTGGTGGGCCTTGACACCTGTCTGGCTATCATGGAGGTCCTTCAGGATGGGCTCGGAGATCCTAAGTACAGGCCGTGCCCTCTCCTGAGAAAATATGTGGAGGCAGGGTGGCTCGGGAGGAAGTCAGGGAAAGGATTCTTCGATTACCGACAGGGAGGTTAAGGATGAAATTCAATACTCTTTTAATTGAAAAGAAGGGAAAGAGTGCTCTCGTGACGATAAACCGTCCCGGTGTAATGAATGCTCTGAACGAGGATGTTATTTCTGATCTTACCCGTTCGGTTGAGGAACTCTCCAGAGATGAAAACGTGTC
>CAZPLX010000020.1:8826-13233 GCA_964587345.1 uncultured bacterium | reverse complement strand
GTTTTCTTCCACCCTTGAGACCACATCTTCGATAGAAATCCCTTCCTCCTTCCCTGCCCCCATCTCTTTAACTATCACCCTTTCATCCGCCATCTCCGCCTCTCCGAAGATCACTGTAAAAACCGCCTTTTGTCTGTTTGCCCTTCTCATCTGGCTTTTGAGGGATTTCACCGAATAGTCCATATCGCAGGAGATTCCCGAAATTTCAAACATCCTTTTCAGAGAGAAGGCTCTATCCCTGAATTCCCTCTTCTGGAGGGCAAGAAATACCTGTATCCTCCCGGGCCGCTTTAATGTATCCGGAGAAAGAAGGGAAATGAGCCTTTCGAGGCCTATGGCAAACCCGACGCCGGGGACTCTCTGTCCGGCACCGATCATTTCCGCCAGGCCGTCATACCTCCCTCCCGCGGCAACAGCGTTCTGAGACCCGAGCCTGGGGGAGAGGAATTCGAATGTAGTCTTCTGGTAGTAATCGAGTCCCCGAACCATCCTGCTGTTCACATGGTAGGGTATCCTGTTTCCCCCGAGGACCCTTACCACTTCCTCGAAATGGGACGAACATTCCGGGCAGAGAGAATCAAGGATACTCGGAGCCTCTTGGGTAAGGGCAGCACACGAGGGCGACTTGCAGTCGAGGATCCGAAGGGGGTTACGTTCGTATCGCCTTTCGCACTCCTCACAAATTCCTGAGATATTCGACGAGATGAAGCCAAGAAGAAGCTTGTTATAGACGGGCCTGCATTCGGGACACCCCAGCGAGTTCACCTCGAGGTGGATTTCTTCAAGTGAAAGATCGGAAAACAGGTCGAAAAGCGTCATCAGGACTTCCGCGTCTACGTAAGGCTCCTCTGATCCGAGAAGCTCGGCACCAACCTGGTGAAATTGCCTTAATCTCCCTTTCTGAGGCCGTTCGTGGCGAAACATCGGCCCTGTGTAAAAGAGGCGAACGGGAAGATCCTTAAATAGGCCCCTGTTCTGGAGAAAGGCTCTCACAACAGGGGCAGTTCCCTCTGGGCGCATAGTGACAGAGTCTCCACTTTTATCTGTGAAGGTATACATCTCTTTTTCCACAATATCTGTAGTCTCCCCGATGCTTCTCAAGAAGAGTTCCGATTTTTCAAGAATGGGTGTACGGATTTCCTGGTAACCCCTCCCGGAGAAGTGACCCCTCATCCGCCTTATGACTTCACTCCATAAAAATGATTCCGGGGGCAACAGGTCCTTCATGCCCCTCACGGTAGTCATACTCAAAAGATCTCCCCTTTTTGTGGATTATCAGGAATCAGCAATATATACCACGTTCCTCGTGGTCTCTTTCCCCCGGTACATGGCTTTGTCCGCCATGTTCAGAAGCTGTTCCCTCTCCTTTGCATGGGTTGGGTAGGTAGCGATGCCGATCGAAACGGTGAGCTTCAGGTTCAGTTCCTCTTCTTCCATAAACACATGCTCCTCTACGTTCACCCTCATCCTCTCCGCGGCATATTCTGCCTGGTCAGGGCTCGTCTCTACGAGGATTGCGACGAACTCATCCCCTCCGTAACGAATAACCGTGTCGGTTTCACGGACACAACTTTTGAGTATGGATCCAAACTCCCAGAGGACCCTTGAGCCCACAAGATGACCGAAACTGTCATTCACCCTCTTAAAATAGTCAATGTCGAGAAAGAGGAGAGATACTGGCATATCGTACCGGTCGGACCGTTTCAACTCCCTGTCGAGGACAACCTTAAGATAACGGGAATTGTAGAGCTTTGTGAGGTCGTCGATATATATGAGGCTCTGAACCTTGATGCCCTTTTCAGCATTGAAGAGAGCGAACCGGGCCTGTTTGAGCATGAACTGAATCAGTTCTCCCTCCAGGAGTTCCCCGTAAGGACGGGCTTTCATGAACATCATGGCGTACACGCCGTCCATTCCTTCAATATCCAACCGAACGGTAAAGACCGACTTGAACCCCTCCATGAATGATGGAAGAGGCGTCCCCTCAACGAGTTCCTCTACCGCTACGATCTCTCCATCCCCTTCACATCTCTCAAAGCACGTATTTCCCCTCTTTCCGAGAAAAGTGCCTATACCTTTGATATCTTCAATTCCCGTCGCCGCAAGAATTTTGAATCCCGAACCTCTTCCGTCCTGCCTGGAAACGAGGAGTCCCGACTCTGCCATGAGAATCTCTTTCAGAAAATCGACAATAGTCTGACACAGTGGATCATAATCGAGGGTCGTCACGATAGGGAAACAGTAATCGAAGAGTTCATCAAGGCTCCATTGGCGAAGCATCCCGTGGCCAGAATAAATGTATTTTTCTATGATCCCGGGAATCTCTCTCTCCAGATTTCCCTCGTGAATAATTTCGGCAAAAGATAAATTCTTCCAGGCAGACAGACTCCCTTTTTTCCTCGAACCCGGGGCCACAAAAACCACGGGGGTTTTTGGCGCGAGGCTTATCACTTCCGCCACCTTTCCCGGAGAGACCTCCTTCCCTATCGCAGGAGACAGGATGAGGAGGGAACACGCTTCGTGAGCGAGAAGGTCTACAAGTTTCGAGAAATCGTTTTTACAGATAAACTCCACATTTACCCTCAGATCGGAGGAGATAAAACCGAGGATTTTTTCGGGGTTGGACGAGGCAATCACAACCCTTTTTTTAGACATAACATTCCCTTTATCCCCATAAAGGGGTCATTAAAATTCAATTTGAGAGTGTATCAGAACCCTTGATGTAAGACAATCTGCATTTTCTTTTTCCTGGCAGTCCTGAGAGTATCAACCCTCCTCTTCTCCGACAATCTTTCCCGCAGTGGACAATAGGATTATGATGGCCAATGCGCCCAGGTAGATCCCTACTCTCCCAATACCCGGATTTTCTGGAATCATCCATCCTCCCAGGAAAATTCTAAGCTTATCCACCATAAAAAGAAGATGATCGGCACACCATACAGGAATGCCTGCAAGGGGAGAAAATATGGGTGGAAAGATGAGATACCCTGCGGCCCAGAGAAGGGAAAGGGCAATCACAGGTGTAAAAAGAGGAACGAATAGCATATTAAAAATGAAAGACCAGATCTGGACTTGGCGAAAAAAGAGAATCACCAGGGGAAAAGAGGACAGGTAACATGTTGTTGCTACGAGCACGCTCTTTGTCACCCACCCTGTCTGTCTCCCGGGCACACAACGAAAGAGGAGTATGATGTAAAAAGTGAGGAGAAAAGAAAAGATGAAAGATACGGAGGCAATCCCTGAAGGATGAGAGATCAATACGATGAAGAGGGAAAAACCAAAGGGTGCGAGAAGACGACTTCCGTTCGAATTCCGGACCGCGCAAAGGGCGAAAATCATCATGGCGAAGGAACGGAGGACAGGGAAAGCCATCCCTGAAATGTAGGCATAGAAAAAAGTAGCCCCCAGAGCAGTGAACAAAGAGAGCGGGTTTCCATCACAGACGTAACCCCTCATCTGCACAAATGCCAGGAGTGAGCGCATAAAAAGGGAAAAAATAATCATGGCGACTCCTACATGAAGGCCGGAGATCGCCTGAAGTTGTGAGAGGCCTGATTCCCGCAGATGATTTCGGAGAGGTCCTCTGAACGATTTTTCCCCTGTGAGAATCGATATGACGAATTCGCGGCCTCCGTTATGGGCTCCTTCTCCCGGTAGTGCAGAAGTAAGTTTTTTCACTATTTTCTCCCTCAGGGTATTCTCACGGCCATCTCCGAAATAAAGGATTTTGTCCCAGGTAGAATTCACCGTGTAGGGTATCCCCTTGAGCAACATTTCCATGGGGAAAAAGAATCTCCTATCATCTTGAGAAGTTGACGATACCCTCCCGATTCCTATTAGGGTTTCCCCTCGCCTTTTCCTGTATGCCTCTACCGGTCCGAATACTTTTACCGCAAGCATAGGGAGATACCTCTCACTCTTTTTTCTCTCTATCGTGGAGAGTTTCCCTCTCTCTATAACAAGGAGGGTGAGAGCGCCCATCTGGTAGGCATCTGAGAGTGTTCCTCGAAACCGAACTCTCTCTCCTCCAGAAACAAAATTCGTCTCAGGAACCCGCGGCCCGACGAGAACACCCCGCACTGATCCGCCAATAAAATAGAGAAGGATAAAAACCAGATGAAGGTACCTTCCTTTCAAGGAGGACAGGAGAATTGAAAGGAGAAGAGATGAGAGGATGAATCCCTTATTGATGAGGGGGAGAAGATATCCAAGCATGTAGGCGAAGATTACTTGAAAGAAGAAAAGAGCCTCGAATCCGTCCATTCTCAAGAACTACGCAAATAAAATGCCAAAAATCAGTTCAGAGTTCAGAGATCAGAATTCAGAGGAAAACCATCACACAATTAACAGTTTTCGTCGGACTTCGGACGTAGGACATCGGACAACCACGAAATCCATTAAGAGTTC
>CAZPLX010000020.1:0-8726 GCA_964587345.1 uncultured bacterium | reverse complement strand
CGTCGGACTTCGGACGTAGGACATCGGACAACCACGAAATCCATTAAGAGTTCCCAGGTCTCAGTTCCCAGAAAAAGCGTCAGTCCAGTTTCAACAAAAAATGTTTCATGAGAACCTGGTTTTTTAGGAATCAGGAACTAGAAATCAGGAACTATATTTCAGTTCCCACTCCCTACTTGCTCTTATCATCCCGGATTAATCTGTACTTTTTATCGTGGATGAACTCTTTCCTGAGATATTCGAGAAATTCAACGGTTCGGGACGGGGATATTCTGAGAAGTTCGCTGATCTCCCCGGGACTCCTCTCGAGAATCCCTTTGAGGGAACCGTAGGTTGTGAGGAGTTTCTTCACTCTCCCCGGTCCTATCCCGTGAAACCCGGAGAGAAGAGAGACGAGTTTTCCCTTCAATTCCGCACTCCTCTGGAAGGTTAAGGCAAATCGATGTGCTTCGTCGCGAACCCGCATGATAAAGAGGAGAAGGGGATCCCCCCGTTTTAGTGTAAGGGGGTTTTTCCTGCCCGGGAGATAAACCTTGTCGCTTTCCGATATATTTTTTCCTCTCCCCTCCTTCGCGATGGAAATAATATCGAAGGGAGCGGAGGCACCTCCACATGCGCGGATACCGCTCTGAAGGTGGCCTTTCCCTCCGTCTATCACGATAAGGTCGAGATGTTCACCACCCTCTTCCACATCCGCAACCCCCCGCGATACGATCTCCCCGATCATGGCATAATCATCGATTCCTTCCACCTCCCTGATCCGGAACCTCCTGTAGGCCCCCTTCACAGGACTTCCCCATTCGAAGATCACCATCGATCCTACGGGATGCTTCCCCCCGTGATGGGACACATCGAAGCATCCCACTCTCACAGGTCGATTCCGGAGCCTGAGAGTCCTCTCCATATACTCCATCAGCTCTTTATAGATAAGTTCCTTTTTCTTCCTTCTCATAAAATAGTCCTCTGCATTCCTCGAAGCGAGATGAACCATCTCTCTCCTTTTTCCTCTTCTCGGGGAAACAATCTTCGGTCCCTCGCTCCCAAGACCAGGGATACGCTTACTCTCCAAAGCTCCGTCTACCTCGTGGGGGACCACCACCTCTTCAGGCATGTAGGCCCCCTCCCGGTAGTATTCTTTGAGGAGTGAGGCAAAAAGATGGTCATCGGGAACCGTACCGGCGTGGAGCATGAAGGATCGGATGTCAATCACCCGGCAGTTCCTCAGGAAAAGTACGGCCACCGCACCGTCGTTTCCTTCCCTGTAGATGCCGAAGACATCCGAATCGGGAACCGGTCCAACAACCACAGACTGAGAGGAGGAGATATCATCGATTGTCTTGAGGGTATCCCTTATGGATGCCGCCTGCTCGAATTTGAGGGAATCTGAATGATCTTTCATCTGTTTTATCAGTTCCCTTCTTACCCCCCGGAAATCCCCACGCATGAATTTCACAGCCCTTTTCACGCTCTTTTTATACTCTTCCTGTCCGATCAATCCCACACAGGGGGCAGTGCATCTTTTTATCTGGTACTGCATACATGGCAGGTTTCTCTTCTTGAATGCCGAATCGGTGCAGTTCCTCATGGGGAAAAGCTTCCCCGCGAGGGAAAGAAGGCTCCTGATCTTTTTAGCCGAAGAATAAGGGCCTATGTAGAGAGCTCCATCACGGTATACCTTTCTCACAAGCTTGAAGCGAGGAAATTCTTCCGACAGATGAATCCTCACACAGAGATACTCTTTATCGTCCCTGAAATAGACGTTGTAGGGAGGCCTCTTTTTTTTTATAAGGTTGTTCTCGAGGAGAAGGGCCTCGCTCTCGTTAGATGTGAGAAAGACCTCAAAGTCGGAGGCTTCTTCCATCATATAGACAATGCGCTGCCGGGAATCTGATTCGGGGTGAAGATATGATTTGAGTCTCGCCCGAAGATCTTTCGCCTTACCCACATAGAGAACCTTTCCATCCCCGTCCTTGAACAGGTAGATTCCTGTCTTGCGAGGAACTATGTCAAAGTTAAAGTGTTTCACCCCCCCTTCCCGATTGCACCCAGTGTGGTAACCTCGTGCCTCTCGAGTGCAAAGATCCTGTCCCGAAGCCTGGCAGCTTCTTCGAAATCGAGTTCTTTCGCAGATTGAATCATCTTCTTCCTCAATTCCGCCACAAGTTTTCTGATCTCCCCTCTAGATTGGGCTTTAAATTCACCCTCGAGAGAAACGGTGACATAATCCCCTTCACTCGCCTTTACGAGGGGATCATCGATTTCCTTGATGATGGTGGTGGGCGTAATTCCGTGGGACTCGTTGTAGTCGACCTGTTTTTTCCTTCTTCTATCCGTCTCCCTCATCGCCTCCTCCATGGATCCGGTAACTTTGTCTCCGAAGAGCAGAACCATTCCCCTCACGTTTCGTGCCGCTCTTCCAAAGGTCTGTATGAGAGAACGCGTGGACCTGAGGAACCCTTCTCTGTCCGCATCAAGGATCGCCACGAGGGAAACTTCAGGGAGATCAAGCCCCTCACGAAGGAGGTTTATTCCCACAAGCACATCAAACTCTTTCTTTCTTAAGGCTCGAATGATATCGAACCTCTCGATGGCTCCGATATCGGAATGTAGATAGCGGGTAATGATGCCAAGCTCGTTGAAATATTCCGTAATTTCTTCCGCGAGCTTTTTGGTCAATGTGGTAACGAGTACTCTTTCTTCTCTTTCTACCCGAATCCTTATTTCTCCTATAAGGTCATCTATCTGTGTCTTCGCGGGCCGCACTTCAACCCCGGGATCCAGGAGCCCAGTGGGTCGTATGATCTGCTCCACCACACTCCCATCAGACACATCTCTCTCATAGTCCCCGGGAGTGGCCGACACAAACACAACTTGCCCCACCTTGGCGACGAACTCCTCGAAGGTAAGTGGCCTGTTGTCGAGGGCAGAAGGAAGCCTGAACCCGAAATTTACGAGAGTCTGTTTTCTCGACCTGTCCCCATTGTACATGCCGTGAAGCTGGGGAACCGATATGTGGCTCTCGTCGATGAAGACGATTAAATCGTCCCCAAAATAATCAATAAGCGTATAGGGGGGCTGTCCGGGTTTTCTTCCGTCAAGATATCTCGAATAGTTCTCGATCCCCGTACAGTATCCCATCTGTTCGATCATTTCGATATCGTAGTTCACCCTTTGTCTCAGCCTCTCCTCTTCGAGCAACTTCCCCTCTTTCAAGAATTCTTCACTTCTCAATTTCAGATCTCCCCTGATTTTCGTCACCGCTTTTTTAAGGATCGGCTCGGGAGTCACGTAGTGGCTCGCAGGAAAAATGACGTTGCTTCGCAAAGACATAAGTGCCTTTCCCGTGAGAGGATCGAAGAAGGCGAGAGATTCTACCGTATCCCCGAAAAACACGATTCTGAAGCCCCTGTCATCCTCATAGGAAGGAAACACTTCCACCACGTCGCCCCTCACCCTGAAAATTCCCCGGGAAAAATCGTACTCGTTTCTCTCGTACTGCATCTCCACAAGTTTTTGAATCACCCTTTCTCTCCCGATCTCATCCCCTTCCCTAATCCGGAGAACGATGGTGTTGTAAAAGTCGGGAGAACCGAGTCCGTAAATACAGGAGACAGACGCAATCACGATCACATCCCTCCGTTCCAGGACAGACCGGGTCGCGCTGTGCCTCAACTTATCAATCTGGTCGTTTATGGAAGAATCTTTTTCTATATAGGTGTCGGTTGTGGGAAGATATGCCTCGGGTTGGTAATAATCGTAGTAGCTGACAAAATATTCCACCGCATTGTCGGGAAAAAGCTTCCTGAATTCCATGTAAAGCTGTGCCGCGAGGGTCTTGTTGGGTGCGAGTACAAGAGCGGGGCGCTTGACTGCGTTGATCACGCTGGCCATGGTAAAGGTCTTTCCCGAACCGGTAACTCCCAGGAGAACCTGCCTGGGATTCCCCTCATTCAGGCCTTTTACAAGGCGTGATATAGCCTGAGGCTGATCCCCTGAAGGGGTAAAAGATGTCTTAAGATGGAAATCACTGCTCTGCATCATCCTCATCAAACTTCCAGAAAGTGCCGTACTGTGTATCTTCCAGAATTATACCCAATTTTTCCAGTTCATTTCTGATGAGATCAGCAGTTCCATAGTCCTTCCCCCTTCTTGCTTCTTCCCTCTCCCTCACTTTCTCGAGGATCCCGTCGAGCCCCACACCCATCTTTTTCAGTGAATCCTCAATAGCATACCGGAAATAGGACTCCGGGTTTTCCGAAAAAAAACCGAGGGATTTTCCGAGACGGACAACCAGATTCCCGAAGGTAACAAAAGCGGCACCTCTCTCACTCTCCAGGGAGGAATCGTCGGGATATATTCTGTTCAGGGTTCTTACCGCCTCAAAAATCTGTCCCAGAGCAGCAGCTGTGTTGAAGTCGTCATTCATTGCGCCCTCGAAGGTATCCGACAGATAGGGAAGGTTCGATGCTCCCTCCTCTTCCAGAAATATCGTAAGAGAGGATATCTCCCTCTCTGATATTCCTTTATTCTTCAGGTGGAGGACACGTTCATAGAAATTGTAAAGCCTGTCCAGGCCCGCCTTCGCCTCCCTCACGCTCGTATCCGAAAAATCGATGGGGCTCCTGTAATGGGTAGATGCAAATAAAAAACGAAGCACTTCCGGATGGTATTTTTCGAGAACCTCCCGTATGGTGAAAAAATTCCCGAGAGACTTAGACATTTTTTCCCTGTTAATATTAACAAATCCATTGTGGAGCCAGTATCGGGCAAGGAAGTGACCCGAAATGCATTCAGACTGGGCAACCTCATTTTCATGGTGAGGAAACACAAGATCTTTCCCTCCACCATGGATATCGAAGCTTTCCCCGAGATGTTTCATGGACATGGCAGAACATTCGATATGCCAGCCCGGCCTCCCCGGACCCCATGGGCTGTCCCAGGAAGGCTCCCCTTCCTTACTTCTCTTCCAGAGGGCAAAATCCATGGGATTATTTTTTCTTGAATCAACCTCTACCCGGGCTCCCGCTGCAAGATCCTCAAGTTTCCTGCCAGAGAGTTTCCCGTATTCCAGAAAAGAATCTACGGCGAAGTACACATCCCCGTCGATTTCATACGCATGCCCTCTCTCTTCAAGAGAATTAACGATTCCAATGATTTCTCCAATATGGTCAGTTGCTTTAGGTTCAACAGTGGGAGGAAGCAGGCCGAGGCGATTCATGTCTTCGGTGAATGCCCCGATGTACCTCTCACTGATATCCTTATAGGAAACTCCCTCTTCACGGGCCCTCGTGATTATCTTGTCATCGATATCGGTAAAGTTCCTCACATAGGTCACTTTATATCCGAGATGGAGAAAATACCTGTAAATAAAATCGAAAACAAGGTTTGCCCTGGCGTGACCCAGATGGCAGAGATCATACACTGTCACGCCGCACACATACATTCTCACCTCTTTCTCCCGAATGGGGTGAAATTCTTCTTTCCTGTTCCCGAGAGTATTAAATAGTGTAATCCCCATGAGTCCCTTCTCCTTTTACTTTTTCTATGAGAACCACTGCCATGGAGGATATCCCCTCCCCCTTTCCCTCGAAACCCATTCCCTCTGTGGTTTTCCCTTTTACGGATACCTCACTTTGTGAGAGGGAAAGAGATGTGCCGATGACACCGGCCATCTTGTCAGATAGAGGAGCGATAAGAGGATACTCACAGATGATTACACAGTCAACATTTACTACTCTGTACCCTCCCTCTATCACCTTCTCGTGGACTTCTTTCAGTATCTCACCACTCCTTTTTCCCTCAATAGATGCATCCCCGGGGGGATAGTGATACCCTATATCTCCCAACCCCGCAGCACCAAGGAGGGCGTCTGCGATAGCGTGAAGGGCACAGTCACCATCAGAGTGGCCTAATAGCCCTTTATCCGATTCGATCATGATTCCACCCAGCCAGAGTTCCCTTCCTTTCACCATCCGGTGGGAATCGTAGCCTACTCCCACACGGAAGTCTCCCGTATAGGTTCCTATCAAGGTCTTTATCCTGTCCAGATCATCTTCATAGGTTACCTTCACGTTCCTTGATAATCCCGGTATGAGGGACACGCGATTCCCGGCCCTCTCTACCATCTGGGCACAGTCGCTGCATTCCCATCCATGCTTTTTCGCTATCGATGCTGACTCCTTGAGAAGATCACAACGGAAGGCCTGTGGAGTCTGGGAGGTAAAGTATCGATTCCTTTCCTCTGAGCGCTCCACCACATTCCCGTCGACTGAGTATTTAAGAGAATCGGTTACGGGTAGAGCGGGGACCGCAGAGCCACATTCCATTGCTTTTCCAATAAGTGATTCAACAAAATCCACATTGATTAGAGGTCTTGCCGCATCGTGAACGAGAATAACTTCGGGATCTTCTATCAGAGCAGATATTCCTTCATACACCGAATCCAGTCTCTTTTCCCCTCCAGGGACCACCGCATCAACCTTGACATAGGAGAAAAGGGAATCCACCAAAGGCCTGCTGATTCCAGGGGGAACCACCACGACAACAGAATCTACGGAAGGGGATGCCGCAAATACCGTGAGAGAGTATTCTATGATCATCTTTCCCCTTACCTTTACAAACTGCTTGGGGATATCTCCTCCGAGCCGTTTCCCCATTCCTCCGGCAACTATGATCACGCTTGCGGACACACTATCCTCCAGAAAAAAAAATCGGGAAAGCATCCCTGCCTCCCCGAATATACTACAGGTTGTATCTCCGGTAGATTAGAAATTTATGTACTTGCTAATATCCTTTTCGACTACGTCTTCGCTCTCTTTTTTTGCGATGGAGATTTCTTTGATGAGAAGATCCCGGGCAGTATCGAACATCCTCCGCTCACCGAAAGAAAGGGCCTTGTCATTTTTCAGAAGGGAGAGGTTTTTAAGAACCTCGGCGATATCGTGCAGTGACCCACTCCGAAGTTTTTCCATGTAGAGGCGGTACCTCCTGTTCCACGGCTGACTGTTTCCATTTGATTTCCTCCTCCTTAAAATGCGGTAGATCTCGCTCACTTCCTTGTTGTTGATAACTTTTCTTAGTCCCACCTGCTCCACATTAGAAGTGGGAATAAGGATCGTCGTTTCGGAATCGATGATCTTGAGGACATAAAACTGCTGTTTATTACCCGAAATAGTCCTCCTTTCTACCCGTTCGATCACACCTACTCCGTGACCCGGGTACACAGCCTTATCGCCTTTCTTAAATTTCATTCATCACCCCCTGGTCATCAAAAAAAACCCTCACGATTATCATGAGGGGAAAAATATGGTATCTTGTTCTAGTAAGGTAACGAAGGCTGATTCTTTTGTAAAAACAGCGATTTTAAGACCCTTTCGTACGAATCTGATGTGTCTTATACAGTATATTATAAATTCATGAATAAGTCAAAAAGGAGTGCCCAGATGGAGAAGTCCAGGGTTTACTTTATTTCCCTCGGGGCTACTCCCGAAAGAAATCTTCTCCAGAAGCTCTCGGAGGTTCTTTCCCTGTGTGCAGGGGAAGGAATGGTCAACAAGGGAAACCTCGTTGCGGTAAAGACACATTTCGGGGAGAGAGGGAACCTGGCTTTCGTACGCCACCAGTATGTGCGCTGCCTGGTAGACTTCATCAAGGAAAAGCAAGGGAAGCCCTTCCTCACCGATACGAACACCCTCTACGTAGGGACACGTTCCTGCGCACCGGATCACATGGACACCGCCTACTACAACGGGTTCGGACCGCTCTCAATGGGTGCTCCCGTTATCATCGCGGACGGGCTCAGGGGAGAGAGCAAGGAGAGCGTGACTGTAGGAGGGGAATGGGTGGACTCGGCGGTGATTGCCCTGGAGATTTTAAATGCCGATGCCCTTTTCGCTGTTACCCATTTCAAGGGGCACGAACTCACTGGATTCGGTGGCGCGATTAAAAACCTGGGTATGGGGTGCGCGGCAAGGGAAGGAAAACTCTTCCAGCACTCCACTGTCTCACCCGAAGTCGACCCCGCCGGCTGTGTCGCGTGCGGTAGCTGTATCGCCATCTGCCCTGGGAAAACGATCTCTATCCAGAAAGAGGCTGCAGTCATTGATCCCTCCGGATGCATCGGCTGCGCTGATTGCATAGTCATCTGTCCCGAACATACGATTCAGGTAGATTGGAACGAGGCCTCAAGCTCTGTTATGAGGAAAACTGCGGAGTATGCCCTTGCAGCCCTCACGGGAAAAGATAAGAGGTCGCTTTTCATAAATTTCATCACCCAGGTGAGCCCTCTCTGCGACTGCTACGGGTTTCATGACCTTCCTATCGCTCCAGACGTGGGAATCTGCCTTTCTACGGATCCCGTAGCGATTGATCAGGCATCTGTAGATCTGGTGATCAAAGCATCTTCCGGGAAAGACCCTTTCCGGGAAACCCACCCCCAAATCGATTGGAGAATTCAACTGGCCCACGGGGAGAAAATCGGTCTGGGGTCAAGAAGCTACGAGCTTGTCACGATACCTTAATACGTCCGATGTCCTACGTCCTACGTCCGACGGAAAACTGGCAATTCCGGATTCAGAATTCAGAATTCAGAATAAATTCGAAATACTAAGCACGAAACTCTAAACAAGCACGAAACTCTAAACTCGAAACAACCCCAAAAAACCGTAACAGATTTTGTTTCGAATTTTGGTCATTCGGATTTGTTTCGGATTTCGTATTTCGTGCTT
>CAZPLX010000019.1:2054-13354 GCA_964587345.1 uncultured bacterium | reverse complement strand
GCGGCATTCGGCCTCGGAGCTCGCTACTGCAAGGTGATCATGCAGGTGGTCTACCGTGGAGCCGCGACGGGAATATTTACAGGAATACTCCTCGGTGTGGCAAGGATCGCGGGAGAGACTGCTCCTCTTCTTTTCACCTCCTTTAACAACGCCTTCTTTTCCACCAATATGAACGAGCCCATGTCCTCCCTTACCGTCACAATTTTTCAGTATGCCATGGGACCCTACAAGGACTGGCATGACATGGCATGGGCTGCGTCCTTTGTGATCACTCTCTTCATCCTCGCTGTGACTCTCATCGGGAGGATCGTAATCCGCTGGAGGTACAAAGATTGATACATGACGTTGCAGGAGACATCATATTCAGGCTTTCCAACCTGAGTTTTTATTATGGTGAGAACCAGGCGGTGAAGAACATTTCCATGGAGATCAGGAAAAACAGCATCACAGCATTAATCGGCCCATCCGGCTGTGGAAAGACAACTCTTCTCCGCTGTTTCAACCGGATGCATGACCTTTATCCAGGGAACAGGTACGAGGGGGAACTCTGGTACAGGAACAGGAACATCCTTGAGAATAAGATCGACGTGATCGAACTTCGCAGCAACATCGGCATGGTATTCCAGAAACCCACACCTTTTCCCATGTCAATATTTGATAACATCGCCTATGGCTTGAGGTTGAAAGGGGTCAGGAACAGGGCCGAACTCGCAGATCGCGTGGAGAATGCTCTGAAACAGGCAGCCCTCTGGGAAGAGGTGCGGGACCGGATTAAGGAGAGCGCACACAGCCTCTCGGGGGGGCAGCAACAGAGACTCGTGATAGCCCGGGCACTTGCCGTTGAGCCCGATGTTCTTCTCTTTGATGAGCCCACGAGCGCCCTTGATCCCATCTCCACTGCGAAGATTGAGGAACTCATGTCATCGCTGAAAGAAAAAATCACGATCGTAGTAGTAACCCACAACATGCAGCAGGCAGCGAGAGTTTCTGAACTCACCGGTTTTTTGTACATGGGTGAGTTGATAGAATATGATAAGACGAGTCTTATCTTTACCACCCCCCGAAAGGAGCTCACGGAGGACTACGTCACGGGACGGTTTGGATAAAGGCGGAAGGAGCCACAATGCGCAGTGAGTATCTGGAAGTAAAGACAAAATTAGCACAGATGAGTGAACTCGCCAGCAATATGGTCAAGGACTCGATCAAGGCCCTCGTTGCAGGTGACATCGATCTCGCAAAAGAGATCATCGAGAAAGACGCGGTCATGGACCGCCTTGACGTGGAGACCGATGAACTCTGCCTGAAAATTCTCGCCCTTTACGAACCAAAAGCAATCGATCTCCGCTACATAATCACTGCATTCCGCATCCTGAGCGACCTTGAGAGGGTTGGCGACCATTGTGTAAACATTTCTGAAGAGGTAGTTGTCCTCAGCCAGATGCCGAGGGTAAAACCCTACATCGACATCCCCCGGATGGCGGAACATGCGAGAGGTATGATCAAGGATGCGGTTAACGCCTATTTCAACAGGGACATCGCTTTGGCAAAAGATGTGATAGGAAGAGACGATTTTGTCGATGACCTGAACGCCCAGGTCATAAGGGAACTCATCACATACCTCGCAGAGGACATAAAAATGACAAAGGCTGCTCTTTCCCTCATTTTTATTTCCAACAACCTGGAACGTATCGCGGATCACGCTACTAACATTGCGGAACTGGTTCACTTCATGGTGGCGGGGAAGATCGTTCGCCACAGACTCTGGGAGGAAAAAAGTGAATAACATTCTCCTCATTGAAGACGAGGAGGAGATCCGGAGGCTTATCCGTTACAACGTGGAGAAAGAGGGATACCGCGTTCACGAATCCGAGAACGCCAATGACGGCCTGATCATGCTCGGAGAGATTCTCTTCAATCTCATCCTGCTGGACCTCATGCTCCCGGGTTTATCGGGAATGCAGTTTTTACAGGTCATCAAGAAAAACCGTGAGTACGATCAGATCCCTGTCATAATCATCTCTGCGAAAAACAAGGAAGAAGATATCGTTGCTGCGCTTACTGAAGGTGCCGACGACTACCTCACAAAACCTTTCAGCATGAAGGTCCTCATCGCACGGATCAAAGCTCTCCTCCGAAGAGGTTCAAAAGGGGAAGATTCGAAGCTCTCCTATGAAGACATTCTCGTAGAAACGGACAAACACCGGGTTTTTTCGGGAAAGGAGGAAATCTTCCTTACCAAGAAGGAGTTCGAACTCCTCTCACTCTTTCTCAATAATCCTGGCCGTGTCTTCACCAGGGACCAACTTCTTAATTCTATCTGGGGATACGAGGCCGATGTGTACACCCGTACAGTTGATGCTCACATCTCATCCTTAAGAAAGAAGCTGGGGATAGGGGGGAGAATTATCAGGTCTATCCCAAAAATTGGCTACAGGATGGATTGATGAAGTTTTTCCTCAGGTATTTTGCCATTATCTACGTTCCCATCGCCCTTGTCCTCCTTGTGACCCTCTACCTTACACACAGCTACATCATGAAATCCTCCCAGAAGGAACTCTTAGGTGAGATGAAAAACAAGTGGGAAATGCTCAAAGAGTTTACCGGAGAGGGAAGCTATGATGGACGGTATCATACAAAGATTAAAGCGGTTGCTGGCAACACGGGACTGAGGGTTACGCTCATCGCTCCTTCTGGAGCGGTAATAGACGATTCCTATATGAAAAAGGCCGATATCCCCTCAATGGATAATCACCGAAACCGCCCGGAGGTAAAGGACGCAATCTACAAAGGTGAAGGCTACACACTCCGGTTAAGCGCTACTGTGGGACAAAAAATGTTCTATTACGCGAGGAAAACCCGGGGGGGAAACATATTGAGGATTGCCTACCCTCTCACCTACTTAAACTCCCTCACAAAGGGGTTCACCCGTCATATCATCTCATTATCTCTCCTCCTCTTTTTCACCATTGGCCTTATTTCAGCATACCTCGCGAGCCGTATCTCAATTCCTGTAAACAGGCTGAATGAGATAACCGATCGTATCGAAGAGAGAAAGCACCATGTCCACTTCCCCCGTTTCAAGGACCCTACCATGGGGCGCATTTCTGATCTCATCTACCGGATCTACTCACTGATGCGAAAAGAGCAAAAACGGATTCTCCTCGAGAGGGAACGGTTGGATCTTATCCTCTCACTCCTCGACGAGGCTATCATTTTCATTGACGGGGATAACAGGGTCCTCCTCCACAACGAAAGAGCAGACGAATATCTCGGTGTTATTCTTAAACGTGAAGAAAATATCTATGATACCGTCAACGATCCCCGGACACTCACCTTTGTGAACGAGATCCTCGTAACCGATGAGTCCGACTCAGGAAAATACTACTTTCGGGGCCGCACATTCGAGGCATACTGCCGCGCACTGACGGCGGGAAAACTTATCGTCTTCTCCGACATCACCGAAAAAACCCTCTATGCATCTTTCAAAACAGAACTTGTGGGAAACATCTCCCATGAACTTAAAACCCCCCTCTCAATGATCATGGGTTACGCGGAGACTGTCCTCAACGACCCTAAAATGGAGAGGGAGGATCTGAACCGCTTTCTCGATACCATTTTTTCCAGTTCAAAGCGTTTGAATGACCTCATCGACGACGTCCTGGAACTTCACCGCCTCGAATCGATCGAAAAAGATTTTCTCATTTCCGAGCCCACGGATCTTTCCGAGGTGGTCCATGCGGTATCCGACCTGTATGAAAAGGTTGAAAATAAGATAGTGTCTATTCGGGCAGGGGAAGGAGAGTTCCAAATCCTTTTCGAACACCTATCGAGCATCCTCACGAATCTCATCGACAACGCCATCCACTACTCTTCCGGAAAAAGAGTAGACGCATCGGTGGAACGGAAGGAAAAGGGGCTCGTGATAAAGGTGTCCGATGGAGGTCCTCTAATTCCCGAGGAAGAGCGTCAGAGAATATTCGAGAGGTTTTACACCGTTTCGAGATCAAGGGCGAGGACTAAATCGGGAACAGGACTGGGACTCGCCATAGTAAAGCATATCAGTCATCTCTACAACGGGAGCGTGACCCTCGCGGAAAACGAAGAAGGAGGGAACAGCTTCACCGTTGTCCTTCACGAACGGCCCAACCCTATCTGATTCGAACAGGAAGAGTTTTTGGTTTCCGTCTCATAAAGGAACCTGAGGCGGGAAAGCTGACCGTTTTTCCAAGGTGTGAGGGGAAACTTCATTCATAAAGAGACACTCTTACCATAAGCACTATTGAATAAGTGTATCTCTTATCAGGAGTGAGGGAGGTTGCCTATGAAAAAGATTCTCTTGGGTACGGGAAATGACGTTTCTGCGCTGATTCTAAGAGTGATGCTCGGCGCCGTATTTTTCCCTCATGGGGCACAGAAAGCCCTTGGACTGTTCGGAGGTCACGGATTTTCGGGGTCGATGGCCTTCTTCACGGGAAAAATGGGAATGGCCCCGATCGTCGCGTTCCTCGTTATCGCCGCTGAGTTTCTGGGGTCCCTCGGGCTTATCACCGGCTTCCTCACAAGGATTTCCGCTTTGGGAATCCTTTCAGTCATGACAGGAGCTGTCGTAATGGTTCACGGAAAGATGGGATTTTTCATGAACTGGGTCGGGAACAAACCGGGTGAAGGTTTCGAATACCATCTCTTAGCGATTGCAATCGCTGTCGTGCTGGTAATCCGAGGAGGAGGAGCTCTCTCGGTGGACAGGGCTCTCACCGCAGGAAGGGATTGACCCCTCATTAATACCCTCTCGGGAATAGGGAAGTGAAAAAACCCTTCAACGGTTCCTTCTGTAAAGACCTACGAGCTCTCCCTTAGAAAGGATATGACCTCCCATGGTTTCTTCAAGATCCTTCTTCCCCGCCCCCCGGGAAATTTCAAGGAGGGAATCGAGAGCAAAGAACTTGAAAAAGTAGCGGTGAGTCCCCGAGGGAGGGCAGGGTCCGCCATAATCGATTTTACCCCAGCTGTTTTTTCCCTGAAACGCCTTCAAGGGTAAAGAATTCTCACCAATCTTAAGGGATGCAGGGGAAATATTCCATACGATCCAGTGGTCCCAAGTTCCCATGGGTGCGTCAGGGTCATCCATGATGAGCGCCAGTGTGTTTGTACCTCCAGTCAGATTCTCGATCTGGAGAGGAGGGTTCACGTCCTCCCCATCGCAGGTATATTTCGGGGGGATCATTCCCATGTGTTCAAATGCAGGGCTTGAAATTTTCAGTGTACTCATTTTTCCCCCCTCTCCCCCAAAAGTGGGGATAGCCACAATTAACACAGTGAAAAGGATCACACATTTTCCAAGAGAAGATCGTCCCATGACCTATCCCCTCACTACAGCTATTATACTATTGTACTTCATCCAATCTTTCTCCGTATAAAACCAGTTCCAAGTTCAAGGATCAAAGTTCAAAGAAATCCAACAAAAATAGATCAAAGAGAGATCGCGTTTTCCGTTGAACTCGAAACTTTGAACAACCATGGCTTTTCAGTTATCTGGTTTTATTCTGAATTCTGAATTCGGAATTCCGAATTGACATCACACCAGTTACACATTCCGATTTTCGTGCTTAGTATTTCGGATTTATTGAGAGTTCAAAGTTCCAGGATCAAAGTTCAAAGAAATAAATCGTGTTTTTCCTTTGAACTCGGAACATTGAACTTTGAACAGGGTATTAATTGTAAGTTCCCTCCCATTATCATGACAAACTGAAAAGGTAATACTATGGACAGTCTACGCCCATGGAGGGAGCCCCATGAAGAAAATTGCACTCTTATCGATACTGATTTTCATAATACTTCTCCCCCCTACGGGGACGGAGGGATCTGTGATCAAGGAAAAAGGAAAGACATTCCTTATCGATCGAACAGGAGAGAGGTGGGACATCACTCAGGCAGTCTCAATCGGGTTTCGTGCCTCGGGGTTCCAGTTTGGAATCGGTAAAACAGCCTTTTCTCCCCTTGATGACGCTCACCTCTCCGATCAGGGGAAGGAGATTCCTGACCATCTGCGTGTTATCGGCGTAGATGATGGGGAATTGGGCAAAGCCTACTCGATACGGAGGTTGTCCCGCCACGAGATTTCGAACAGCGAGGCGAAGGGGAAACCCGTCGCTGTAGGCTATTGACCACTCGCGGACTTAGCGGCTGTGTACAGCCGCCAGATAGAGGGACAGACACTCACCCTCGCCCCTTCGGGCTGGACTTACAAGTACACCTTCGTTCTCTATGATAAAGAGACGAAAACTTTATGGTATCCCTACCGTAACGGGCTCATGGGCATTCAGGGAAAATATTTCAAACGGGTTCTTCCCAAGCTCGAGTCGAACGACACTACCTGGGGAAACTGGCAGGAATCGCACCCGAAATCGCTCATACTCAAATAAAGCAGTTCAGATTCTTGGTTCTATTCTGAATTCAGAATTCTGAATTCGGAATTACCCTCACACCTTAATTGCTGGTTTTCTTAGGAATTCGGAACCAGGAATTAGGAATTACTTTCCCAGCCCCTTATATCGCTGGACAAGATATCCGTGATAAAATCCCGATGAAGGAAGGCGGTCTTATGTCCTGGTTCCTCACATCCTTTTTTCTCATTTACGGCGGTGTCCACCTTTATGCTTTTCTCAAGTGGAAGATCGCCTTCACTCCAGGGGTCCTGGTAACCACCATTACCACAATTTTTTTGATGGTGATGATTGCGGCTCCCGTGCTCGTTCGGGTGATGGAAAAGGAAGGCCACACATCAGCCGCGCGGTGTCTCGCTTACGTGGGGTATACCTGGATGGGCATTCTTTTTCTCTTTTTCTCCGTATCACTTGTACTCGAAGGGGCGAGGGTCATCTTCTTCGCTCTCCGTCATTTCTCCAGTAACGGTTTTCATGGCCCCCTTCTCTCGCGGCGAGCGCTCTTTCTCATTCCCCTCGCAGTGGCCATCTTCGCTGCGGGATACGGGGTTTACGAAGGAAACCATATCGTCGTTGAACATATCAGGGTGAAATCAAGAAAACTATCGAAGGAGGATGGACCTATAAGGATCGTACAGATATCCGATCTCCATCTCGGCCTCATCGAGCGAAGAGGGAAGCTCGAAAAGGTCATACGACTCATCTTGAAAGAAAAACCGGACCTCCTGGTCTCGACAGGAGACATCGTTGACGGCCAGATGTATGATATGGAGGAGTTGGCCCTTCTCTTCTCCAGGGTTCACCCCAGGCTCGGAAAATACGCGGTTACAGGGAATCATGAATTTTACGCGGGTATCCGTCAAGCCTCTTATTTTACTAAGAAATGTGGGTTTGCCCTCCTCCGCGGAGAGGTGAGAGAAGGAATCATCAACATAGTGGGAATCGATGATCCCGTGGGGAGATACTACGGGGAGAATTCAGCGAAGAAAGAAGAAGATCTCCTGGCCGGCCTGTCGGATGACCGCTTCACCCTCCTCTTAAAGCACAGGCCCCTCATCGATTCGCACAGGGGTAGAATGGCAGATCTCCAGCTCTCCGGCCACACCCACAAGGGCCAGATATTTCCCTTCACTCTCATCACCCGCTACTATTTTCCTCGAGATTCGGGACTCTACCCTTCCGAGGGAACTCTCATGTATGTGAGCAGGGGTACAGGCACGTGGGGGCCCCCCATTCGGATCCTCGCCCCCCCTGAAATCACCCTGATCACCCTCGAGCATGAAGGGGACTAACCCTTTTCATTGACATTCCCTATTAATTCACAGTACTTTCTTACATTAATCGCTCATATCTTCAGGAGGAGGCTCATGAGAATCCGGAGTCTAATCGTAGTTGTGGTGTGTCTTGTCACTGGCTCGCTGGTATTCGGAGATACCTTCGGTGTGAAAAAAAAGATGCCGAGGCCTCACCAATATGGAAATGTAAGGATCAACAACTTCTCGACGAAAAATCGGATTGCACCTGTCGTGTTTCCCCACTGGCTCCATCGAGCACAGTATACCTGCCGCCTTTGCCATGTGGATCTTGGCTTTGCCATGACAACTGGAGGCACGGGCATGAGGGAAGCAGATCTCAAGAATGGCCTCTATTGCGGCGCGTGTCACAATGGGAAAATCGCCTTTTCCCCCAAGAAAAAGAACCTTCTTGGAAAACAAATAAAACAGTGTAAAAAATGCCATTCGGAAGGGATAAATGTGAAATTTAAAAGAGATTTTTACATAGTTACAAAGGGATTCCCCAGGTCACGTTTTGGAAACAGAATCGACTGGCTGAAAGCCGAAGAGAGGGGACTCATAAGGTTGACGGACTACCTTGAGGGGGTGACCATAATGCGGAAAGCCCTGAAAATACCTCTGAACGAAGAGATCAAAGCGAAGGTCAAGGGGATGCCAGATATAGTTTTCTCTCATAAAAAACATGCGGTATGGAACGGGTGCGAACTCTGCCATCCAGATATTTTCGGGGTAAAAAAGGGAGGGACCAGATTCTCCATGCAGGAAATCTTCGACGGAAAATTCTGCGGCGCCTGTCACGGGAAGGTTGCTTTTTCCAATCTGGACTGCCAGCTCTGTCATTCCAAGGATGTCTACTAAATGGGGACGTTGAGTCCCGGGAAGAGCCCGATGAGGAGAATGGCGTGAAAAGAGGGGTTTTCTTTGTACTTGTATGCCTAATATGTATATCACAATCCCCTTCCTCCTCTGTTTCCGGACAATATTTCCGCTTCCCCCCTCTTCCCCCGGCACCCGAATACGGAAATCTTCTCATGAACCGGAACTCGGGCGATCACGGACGCCTTCCCGTCACCTTCTCACACTGGGCACACAGGGTGGAGTACACATGTAGGGTCTGCCACTACGAACTCAATTTTGAAATGGTGGCGGGGACCACGGAAATAACGGAGAAGGAAAACAGGGAAGGGCACTATTGCGGGGCCTGCCACAATGGTATAAAGGCATTTTCTCACAAGAAGGGCAACTGCAACAGGTGCCACAACGGAGAAATTGGTTACGGGAAAGAGAAATTCAAAAAACTCGCAGGCTTTCCTAGGAGCCAGTACGGGAACAAAATAGACTGGGTCGCTACTCTACGGGCAGGTCTGATTCATCCACGGCAGAGCATCCTGGAAGAGAATTACAAAGCCGTCTCATACAATAAAAAACTCACACTCGATGCGGGATGGACCATGATACCTCCCGCATATTTTGATCATAAAATTCACAACGAGTGGCTCGATTGTGGAAATTGCCACCCTGACATTTTCAATGTGAAGAAAAAAACTACGAAGCATTTCTCGATGGAATTCAACCTGAAAGGTAAATTCTGCGGTGCCTGCCACGGAAAAGTCGCCTTTCCCCTGAATTCATGTAAACCCTGTCACCCAAAAATCAGGGAGTAGCCTTTGAGAAAACTTTTTCTCCCCGTAACAGCCATTCTCATCTCCATGACCCTCCTCCCCTGCAGGTACGGGTACGCCGATTCATGGCATATGGATTTTGATAGAATCTGCGGCTCTGTATCATCGGGAGAAAACCTTTCCACGAAATCTCTCTACGATCTGATCGAAGAGAGCGGTCACCTCGAGAAGATAATTGCAAAGAGTAACCATCCCGCGAAAAAAGTGTATCTCTTCCGCCTAAAAAAATGCCGTGCTTTTTTCAAATATCTTATCGATATGAGGGAAGAAAAGTAGCTCCGGGACCAATGTATTCATCGCTGACCTTCTTCATTCCCCGCAGCAGCCGGAATCGTCACCACACCCGTAATCGGGGGAAATTCCCAGAATTTTCCCCCTGATCACTGCGTAGGCGCACCCCACGCCCGGTTCCACCATGATTGCTTCGACGGGACAGTTCTTCATACACGCGCCACACTCCATACAGAGGTCCCGGTCGACAACCTTTGCTCTTCCCTCTTCCATCTTGAAAACCCTGTGGGGGCACACCTGAGTGCACATGGTGCACCCCGTGCATTTGTCTGGGGTATAGGCAAGGGAAACCACCCCTTCAAGATATGCGAGCCTTTCCCTCATACGAATCTCCCCATGATCCAGAGGATCATACCTCCTGCCATGACAACGAGTTGAACAGGAAGTGAGATGCGTATTTCCTTCCTCACCCCGGACAGGGAAGTGAAGGTGGTTGCCCCAGTGAAATTCATTGCCATGAAACTCGAGAGGGAGGGAATAATCAGAAACCAGGAGATTGCCCCCCACCAGGAACCGGCAACTTCTCGATAGGAAGGGAGTAAAAATGCATAGAGGATGGAGATAAATATCCCTGCGAGAAGGCCTTTAGCAGAAAAGAGTCGCCCGGGAATCCAGGGCA
The DNA here is from genome assembly GCA_964587345.1 of uncultured bacterium. Classification (GTDB taxonomy): domain Bacteria; phylum Desulfobacterota; class Deferrimicrobia; order J040; family J040; genus CAZPLX01. The sequence goes on along the minus strand of CAZPLX010000019.1, from coordinate 3,024 downwards.
AAAAGAGGGGGACGAGAAAGGTTCCCGCAAGAATCCCTGATGCCAGGAGCAGCACGCTGGGAAGCCCCACACTCATGATCCTCTCCCAATGGAATTCTCCCATCCCAAATCCAGAGAGGAGGAGAAAGAATAGCGCAGCGCAAAGGATATATTTCCATGCCGTCACGAGTTCCACGGGAACAAGGACGGCCCTCTTACCCATGGGAAAGGTGATCCGCCTCATCTTTTCAGTCGCTTCCATTCCCCTCTCTATATAGGGCTGAATATCACGTGCTTCTACGGGCCCGTACTTTACCCGGAATCCGCTTTTTGTTCTCACTTCATGAGCTGAAATACCGGGAGCTCCAAGCTGGGGAAGGATGAGTGTCCTGTGGGATACTATTCGGGAAAGTCCCACAGATTTGATCCTCCCTACGAGTTCACCCGTCCCAAAAGACCCTTTTCCGGCCGCACACCAGACATTTATCCCTTTCGTATCGAGCACGAGAACCCACGAGTCTATCCCTTCCAGGTGAGACCGGAGAATGTCGAAGGTCATTTTATAATTGGAAGTGACGAACACGGGAGATTTCGGCGAAGGGGCCCCTGTTGCATAGAGGCCCGGGGAGAGACTGTAATCCATCCTCGAGACTCCACAACGCATTTTCACAAATCCCATTCTGTCGGCCAGAGAAAGGGATGTTGCGACAACGGGAATGTCCCCCACGGGAGTGCCTACCCTTTCCCCCAGAGGTAGTGTCCTCATGCTTCCCATAGTCTGATTATACGACACATATCCAAGATAAGTTCCCGGTTTTCCTAGGAATCAGGAATTAGGAACTCAGAATTAGGAACTCAGAATTAGGAATTGCAACTTTCAGTCGGACATCGGACGAAGGACGTCGGACAACCATCCCAGATGTATCGTTCCCGGATCAGAGTTCGTCGAAGAAGGGGAAGAGATTCTGATAGGGAAACTGGCGGTGAGGCT
>CAZPLX010000019.1:0-1954 GCA_964587345.1 uncultured bacterium | reverse complement strand
CAGAGTTCGTCGAAGAAGGGGAAGAGATTCTGATAGGGAAACTGGCGGTGAGGCTTCCCTCAGCCTGCTTTCACTCCCCTGTAGAGCGTGACAATCCCAAGGGAGAGATCTTTTGCGCTCACATCTGTAAAGCCGTTCTTTTCCATCATCTTTATAAAATCTTCCCTGGTGGAAAATTCCAGAACCGAATCCGGAAGATATCGATAGGCTTTTCTGTCGGAGAAAATTCCTCCCAGAAAAGGAAGAAGGCCCTTAAAATAGAAGAGATAACATTTTCGGAAAATTGATCTTTCAGGGAGAGAAAACTCCAGTATCACAGATTCTCCCCCCTTCCTGAGAACTCGCGCCATCTCCCTGAGCGCCCTTTCCCTGTCCACCACATTCCTTATCCCGAAGGCTATGGAAACGGAATCGATGGAGCACTCTTTTAAAGGGAGAGATTCCCCGGCACAGGTGAAAAAGGATATATCCGCCTCTTTTCCCCTGTCCCTCACCTTTTCCACGGCTTTTTCTACCATGGATAAGGAAATATCCGCTCCCAAAACAGTTGCACCCTCTATCTGACCCACGATTTCGAGGGCCACATCCCCCGTCCCGCAGGCAAGGTCCAGGTGGGTTCCTCCTTTCCTGACGGTGATAGACCTTACTGCCGCCCTTCTCCAGCGTCGGTCGCAGCCGAAACTGAGAATCTTGTTCAGAAGGTCATACCGACCCGAAATCGCGGAAAACATATCGCGAATTCTCCTGTTTTCCTCCCTCAATCTGTACACGGGTTTTTCTCCGCCAAGGGGAGTCTTCCCCTATCTTGAATCTTCATACTACTATTGTGATGGGATATAGTGTAGCGTAAAATCCCCTTCACAGGAGGAGAAGCTATGAGGTCTGCCCTGGCACTTGTGGGAAGCCCGAGAAGAATTGGGAACTGCGAACTTGCTGCGAGGTATATCGCCTGGGCCGCAGGTTGTGAAAATCTCAAGATCATCCGGGTCCCTTCAAAAAAGATACTTTCCTGCAAGGCATGTTACAGGTGTCTTGAGGGGGCCTGCCCACTTGAAGACGATTATCCTTACATTCTCGAACATATAATCTCAGCTTCCTTCCTGATTGTCGCCACACCCACCTATTTTTTCGGCCCGAACGCATCTCTTAAAAGATTTCTGGACAGGGGTCTTCAACTCTATTCCCATTACGACGAACTGGCGGGAAAACCCGCAGTGGGAGTAGGTGTGGCCGGCATGGAATATGGAGATGGGTACACCCGGCTGGGGATCCTCAACATGATACTCCGCATGGGTTTGGAGCACAGAGGGACCGATATCCTTTACGGAGCACTCCCCGGTGAGATTTTTATGGATAAGGAAAACCTGAAAAAAATGGAAGGGCTGTCGCAAAACCTCATTTTTCACAATAATCCCCAAAAAAAGGAAAACCGGAGAGTCTCATGCACTCTCTGCGGATTTTCCCATTTTCACTTCCCCGAAGATGAAGTTGCTGTCTGCCTCACATGCGGCAGAAGATACAGGGTTGCCCATTCTCCAGAACTGAAAGAGGAGTCGGGGACGGGGGTAGATCTTTTCTCGCCTGATGCTTTGCGGGAGCACAGGAAATGGCTTATTGGAATGAAAAAACGCTTTATGGAAAAGAGGGGGGAATTAAAAAAGGTAATCGCGAAACAGAAGAAACCAGGTGAGATCGTCTGACCAGGCACCGGAAAGAAGTTCCCAGATCCCAGTTCAAGGATCAAAGATCAAAGAAACAGATCGCTTTTTCCTTTGAACTCGGAACTTTGAACATTGAACAGCCATGGCTTTTCACTTATCCGGTTTTCCCAGGAATTCGTAACTTTATTTCAGTTCCCGGTCACTCAAATCCGAATGACCAAAATTCGAAAGAGAACCTGCTACGGTTTTTTGGGGTTGTTTCGAGTTTAGAGTTTAGTGTTTCGAGCTTGTTT
>CAZPLX010000018.1:0-13887 GCA_964587345.1 uncultured bacterium | reverse complement strand
TCTGTGGGGAAAATATATGCTGTTCAGTTTCATCCCGAGGTAGTCCATACACCTTCGGGCATGCAGATACTCGACAACTTCGTTTCCCTTATCTGCGGAGCAAATAAAGAGTGGGACATGGGCTCCTTCATAGAAGACGCGGTGAAAAATATCAGGCATACCGTGGGAAAAAAGGGTGTAGTTCTCGGGCTCTCGGGAGGAGTTGACTCATCCGTCACTGCGCTCCTTCTCCAGAAAGCCATAGGGAACAAATTGACTTGCATTTTCGTTGATAACGGCCTCTTGAGAAAAAAAGAGGCGGAAGAAGTTGCGTCGTTGTTCGGGGAAGATATCGGGATTAATCTCCTTTGCATCGATGCGTCGACCACTTTCCTCAATGCTCTCAAGGGGGTTACCGATCCGGAAAGAAAACGGAAAATAATCGGAGAGTATTTTATCCGGGTCTTCGAAGAGGAGGCGAAAAAACTTGTAGACGTAGCCTTCCTTGCCCAGGGCACACTTTATCCAGACGTGATCGAAAGCGTCTCATTCAAAGGCCCTTCTGCGACGATAAAATCTCACCACAACGTGGGAGGCCTCCCTGAAAAAATGGACCTTGCCCTTCTCGAACCTCTCAGGGAACTTTTTAAAGATGAAGTGAGGAGGGTAGGGAAGGAGCTTGGGCTTCCAGATCGTATCCTTTCACGCCACCCTTTCCCCGGGCCCGGACTTGCGGTAAGGATAGTTGGAGAGGTTACCGAGGGAGGCCTAGAAAAGCTGAGAGAGTCGGACAGCATCGTTGAGGAAGAGATCCGCGGCGCAGGCCTTTACGGATCGATCTGGCAGTCATTTGCCGTCCTTCTTCCCGTGAAGACTGTGGGAGTTATGGGTGACGAGAGAACATATGATAATGTGATTGCCTTGAGGGCTGTACACTCTACTGACGGGATGACCGCGGACTGGGTTGAACTTCCTCACCCACTTCTTAAAGAGATTTCCCGGAGGATAATAAACGAAGTGCAAGGGATCAACCGGGTTGTCTACGACATATCTTCTAAACCCCCTTCCACGATCGAGTGGGAATAATATGCTTCTTTTTTTTTCAGGGATAATCCCAATTATGGGAGAATAGGATCATGAGCTTCGTTCACCTTCACCTCCACACACAGTACAGTCTGCTCGATGGACTCATAAGGATCAGGGACCTCGTAAAACGTATCAAGGAACTTGGAATGCCCGCTGTTGCCATAACCGACCACGGTTCGATGATGGGAGTGGTCAAATTTTACGAACAGTGTATGAAGGAAGGAATCAAGCCCATCATCGGGTGCGAGGTCTACATAACACCAGGCAGTATGAAAGAGCGAGGAGGTGAGGGGAGAGGAAAGGAACTCTACCACTTGATTCTCCTTGCAGAGAATAACGAGGGGTACACGAATCTTCTCAAGATCGTTTCGGCAGCCCACGTGGAAGGATTTTACTATAAACCAAGGGTTGACAAAAACCTTCTTCGGAAACACTCGAAAGGACTCATCGCTCTTTCTTCGTGCCTCCAGGGGGAAGTGTCAGCAATCCTTCAGAGGGAGGGGAGGGACAGGGCGGCCACGGTTGTGGCGTCCTACAAGGATATCTTCGGGGAAAATTCCTTCTTTCTCGAAATCCAGGCAAACGGTATGAAGCTCCAGAAAAAGGTGAACAAGGCCCTTGCCGCACTTGGGAAGGAAACGGGAACCCCGCTTGTAGCTACGAACGACTGCCATTACCTCTTGAAGGAGGAACATGAAGTTCACGACATCCTCCTCTGCCTCCAGACGGGAAAAAAGATAAATGATGAGGGGAGGATGCGCTTTGAAACTGACGAATTCTATCTCAAAACCCCGGGAGATATGGAAGAGGAATTTGCCCATGAAAAGGATGCAATTCTGAATACTCTTCGCATAGCTGAGAGGTGTAACGTCACTTTAGATTTGGGGAGATATAAAATTCCTGAATTTACTCCTCCCGGAGGGTTGACGAGTTATGAATATCTCGAATCTCTGGCATTTTCTGGCTTTAAGGAACGGATGGAGGAAAAATCTACCAGAGGTGAGGAGATCACTCCAGAAGAGAAGATCCACTATGAAGAACGGTTAAAGTACGAACTCGAAATTATTGAAAAGACCGGATTTTCAGGATATTTTCTCATCGTATGGGATTTCATCAATTTTGCCAAAAGATCAGGAATCCCCGTCGGCCCAGGGAGAGGGAGTGCTGCGGGCTCACTCGTTTCCTACTGCCTGAGGGTTACAGATATCGACCCAATTCAATACGGCCTCCTCTTCGAACGCTTTCTGAACCCCGAAAGGGTTAACATGCCTGATATCGATTGTGATTTCTGTATGCTCCGCCGTGATGAAGTCATTCGCTACGTTGAAGAGAAATATGGGAAGGAAAACGTCGCGCAGATTATCACTTTCGGCACCATGAAGGCAAGAGCGGCTGTACGCGATGTGGGACGTGTGCTGGACATGCCCTATACGAAGGTAGATAAAATGGCAAAATTAATTCCTGTGGGAATGGACCTTGAGAGAGCCGTAGAGGGTGAACCACGTCTGCGGGAACTCCTTCGTGATGACGAGGAGGCAGGAAGGGTTCTCAAATTTTCCCGGGCCATTGAAGGAACATCCCGCCACGCATCTACCCACGCGGCGGGAGTGGTGATCTCGAACGGACCCATTACCGATCACGTTCCCCTATCTCGCAACTCCAACGGCGATATTACCACCCAGTTCCCCATGAAGGATATCGAACGTATCGGGCTCATCAAGTTTGATTTTCTCGGTCTCCGGACCCTCACAATTATCCACTACACAATCGATCTCATCCGCCAGACCCATGGTAGTGAAATACAGCTCGAGAAAATAAAACTCGACGACGAAAAAGTGTATGCCACTTACCAGGAAGGGGATACGGAGGGGATCTTCCAGTGCGAGAGTCAGGGATTCACGGAACTCATAAAGAAACTCCATCCCTCACAACTGACTGATCTCATAGACGCGATTGCTCTTTTCAGACCGGGTCCTCTCCAGAGCGGAATGATGGATGATTACATCGACAGGAGACATGGGAGGCGGAAAGTCGACTATCCCTTTCCTGAACTTGAGCCTGTTCTCCATAATACATACGGGGTCATTGTCTACCAGGAACAGGTAATGAAAATTGCCCGCGTCCTCGCCGGTTACACTCTGGGGGAGGCGGACTCCCTGAGGAAAGCCATCGGAAAAAAAGATCACATTAAGATGGCCGAGCATGAGATCAAGTTTATAGACGGGTGCGTCATAAAAGGCATAGCGAAAGAAAAAGCGACGAGTTTTTGGAACACCATCAAGGGGTTCGGCGAGTACGGTTTTAACAAATCCCACAGCGCAGCCTACGCTTTCATCTCTTACTATACCGCCTACCTGAAAACTCACTATCCGGAAGAGTATCTTTGTTCCCTACTCACTTTCGAAGCAGGAGATACCGCAAAGGTGATCAAATATGTAAATTACTGCAATGAAAAAAATATTGCAGTTCTCCCTCCAGACGTGAACGAGAGTGAGGATCGTTTTGTCATAAGGCAAGACAAGATCCGCTTCGGTCTCCAGGCGATAAAAAATGTGGGCTCCGCAGCCATCGACTCTATCGTGGAATCCAGAGGCGACGAGAAGTTTAAGGATCTTGTTGATTTTCTCTACAGGGTAGACCTCCGAAAGGTAAACAAAAGAACCGTGGAGAGCCTCGTAAAGGCGGGGGCCTTCGATTCCATTGAATCATCCCGGGGAAAAGCGCTTCAGATCCTGGCCGATAGCATCGATCGGGTTCAGCGTCTCAAGAAAAAAGAGAATGGCCCCCAGATGGGCCTTTTCGGAAAATCTAATAATGGCGAAAATATCAATATTTCTGTAAACAGGGAGGAGGGAAGGGATCTCACTGAAAAGGAGAAGATGCATTTCGAGAAAGAATCCTTAGGATTTTACATTACCGGCCATCCCCTCGACCAGATAAAGGATCTTCTGGAGATATTCAGTACAACAACAGGAAATATTATCAACAAAAAACGTCACGGATCCTTCGTCCAGATTGGGGGAGTGACCTCATCTTTGAAAGAAAAAAGAACAAGACGGAACGAAACCATGGGGATAGTATCCTTTGAAGACAAGGAAGGACTTCTCGAGGTAATCATCTTCCCTGACCTTTACAGGGAGGTGGAAGAGACAGTGAAATCGAATGATCCATACTTCGTGGCAGGGAAGCTTGAAAAGGATGACAGGGGGATAAAAGTCATCGCAGAGAAGATCGTTCCCGCCGAGCATGCCCAAGAAGAGCTTTCGGAGAAAATTAGTATCCTTCTTCGCTCAGAGAGTGTGTCACGTAAAAATATTCACGAGCTCAGAATGCTTTTTACACGCTTCAGGGGAGATAAAAAGACGAAAATAAAATATCTTCTCCCCGGGGACATCGAGGTTATCGTAGACCTCCCGGAAACTTTCCATATCAATCCTTCCCTCAGATTTGTAGAAGAACTCAGGAGCAGATTGGGATACGATGCCTTTGTTTTCCATTGATTTTGAAAATGGGGAGAGAGCAATCCTTGTAGGAGCCTTCAAAAAGGAGGGCATTTCCCGCAGCCATTTTCCCAACTCGAAGGTGGGTTTGAAAGATCTCATGGATGAACTTTCCCGCCTTGCCACAAGCGCAGGTGCGTCTGTTCTCTCACGGAAAATTGCCACCGTCAAACAATTCGACCCTGCCGCCCTCATTGGAAAAGGGAAGAGGGGAGAAATTCACGAGATAGTCCACACTACAGACGCAGACCTCGTTATTTTTTATAATCTATTGAAACCGAGCCAGCAGAAAAATCTTGAGGAGGAGTTTGGAGTAAAGGTGGTCGACAGGAAGGAGCTAATACTTGACATTTTCGCGGGAAGTGCGATGAGTGCTGAAGGAAAACTTCAAGTTGAACTTGCACAATTACAATATAGGCTTTCAAGAATTATAGGGAAAGGTCTGGAATTATCTAGAACCGGAGGAGGAATTGGAACAAGGGGCCCGGGTGAAAAGAAACTTGAAGTTGATAGGCGTCGGATCCGTTCCCGCATAGGGAGGATCAGAAAAGATCTCGCAAAGGTGAAGAAGACGAGGAAACTTCATACAAAGGAGAGAAAAAAGAGAGGAATATCGATTATCTCACTGGTGGGATATACAAACGCGGGGAAATCGACTCTTTTCAACCTCCTCACAGGTTCAAAGGTGAAAGCGAAGGACAGCATGTTTTCTACCCTCGATCCTGTGACCAGGAAAATTAAAGGGAAGAAGAGGAAGAAAACCTTCGTAGCAGTCGACACAGTGGGCTTCATCAGGGACCTTCCTCCAGAACTCATCGAAGCTTTCAAAGCAACTCTCGAAGGGATCAAAGACGCCGATCTTCTTCTTCACGTTATCGATTACTCCTCTCTCTTCTATAGAGAAAATGAGGAAATCGTTCGGACAATCCTTAGAGATATCGGGGCAGGAGACACCCCGCTACTCACTATTTACAACAAGGTAGACCGAATTAAGGGGTTTAATACGGGAAGTTCCGGGGAGGGGAAGATCTACATGTCCGCGAAAAACGGATATGGCTACCCGGATCTTCTCGAAAAGATCGAGGGGTGTCTATGAACAGGGAACGTTACAGAGACCGTTTCGACACGGAAAGAGTGTTAAATCTTGCGAACATTGTTACGGCGTCGCGTATAGTCATCATCCCTTTTTTCGCCCAGTCTATCATTCAGGGAAAATATTTAGCGGCCTTTACTTTCTTCTTTATCTGCGGAGTAACAGATGCAGTAGATGGATTCATCGCACGGGTGTTCGCCGTACAGAGCAAATTTGGAATGCTCCTCGATCCGATTGCAGACAAGGCGCTGATGGCCACATCTTTTATCATCCTCGGAATATACCAGAAAGTTCCTCCATGGCTTGTCGTGATTACGATAAGCAGGGATATCATTATACTCATCGGATCACTGATCATCATTATTTTCATCGGTATCGAGGGTATCTACACAGTATCGTCGAGTAAAATAAACACTGTATTCCAGGTGCTCACCATAGGATATCTCCTCATGATCCTTTCTTACCCAGCAATTCCCCAGAAGCTTGGATATCTTCACTATAAAGTTTTTGTTCTCAACACCTTCTTCTACGTGACGGGGGTCACCACACTCATTTCTGGAGTTCAATACTTCGTGAGGGGATACAGGACCCTTACCAGGATATGACATGGTGATAGTGGCGGGAGTTATCCAGGGAAGCTGGGCAAAGAGGCAGGGGATCGTGAAGGGAGATGCCGTTGTCTCGGTGTCGGGGAGGCAGGTAGAAGACCTTCTTGACCTGCATTACCTCTCCTCCCGACCGCGTTGCACCTTCCGCATCCGGACACGTAAGGGAATAGAATCCTCACTTCTCTATCGGGAGAGTGAAGGAGTAATCGGCATCATTCCAGAACCGGTAAAAGTGAAACGCTGTAAGAACAAGTGTATTTTCTGTTTTGTCCATCAATTGCCTAAGGGGTTGAGAAGATCCCTGTATGTGAAAGACGAGGATTACAGGCTTTCCTTTCTTTCGGGAAACTACGTGACTTTTTCAGATGTAACCGACCGGGAACTCAAGAAAATTATCAACTATCGACTTTCCCCTCTCTACGTGTCCATTCACACCACAGACAACGCCCTTCGAAGGAAAATGCTGGGAAATCAGGATGCAAGGGATATCGTGGAACTCCTCACACTCCTCACGAAGGGGGGGATAACCCTTCACGGCCAGATTGTTCTGGTTCGGGGTGTGGATGATGGTGCACTACTTTACGAAAGCGTGAGGACTCTCGAGGCTTTCCATCCTCAGCTTGCCACATGCTCTCTTGTACCAGTGGGAATTACAAAACATAGAAAAAGCCTTCCCGGAATAGAAGGATACGATAGAAATGAATCAAGAAAAATAGTTCGCTTCGTGGAAAAGACTGCCAGAGAGAACCGGAAATGCAGGGGGGAAGATTTTATATATGCTTCTGACGAGTTTTACCTGAAGTCGGGGCATAGAATTCCCTCATCACCGAGATACGGAGATTATCCCCAGCTTGAAAATGGAGTGGGTCTTATGAGGCAGTTCATCAATGGGAAAAAAACATTTTCCTCCTTAAAGGGGAAGGAGCCGGTTACCCTTGATGGAGTTGCCGTTACAGGTGTTCTGGCGTGGCCATACGTGAATGAGTTCATTGATCTTTTCAACAATGAAACGGGGAGCACCATCAGGGCAGTTCCTGTGGAAAACCGCCTTCTCGGAAGCAGCGTAACCGTTGCGGGTCTCGTTTCGGGGAGGGACATTGCCGCCGATGTCAGGGGAAAAAAGGGGAAATACCTCTTCGTTCCCTCTGTCATGCTCAGAGAGGAAAAGGACAGATTTCTTGACGATGTCACTCCTTCAATGCTTACGGAAATGACGGGGAAAATAGTTGTTATTTTCGAGCCCGACCCCATGAGCTTCTATGAAGCCTCCAAAGAGATTTTACCGGTAAAATCAGCCTGATGAATAATATGTTGACAGGGGAAAGTCCCTCTGGTAGATAATGTATGTTACGCAGAAGTGTGTGGGGCGATTAGCTCAGGTGGTTAGAGTGCCTGCTTGACATGCAGGAGGTCACTGGTTCAAGTCCAGTATCGCCCACCAGATAGAACAAATAACCCGGTTCTGCCGGGTTTTTAAGATTTAAGAGGGAGAGCACGAAGTGGCGCAGGCAGAGATACAGGGAATCGCGGTCGAATTCTCGCCGGAAGAGAGCTATACAAATGTGATTTCCAGAGGCGGCCTTGGAGATATAAAAGATGTCATCGCTGTCAGGATTGACGGCACCCTTTACGACCTTTCGGGAAAAATTCCTGAAGGTTCCTCCGCCTCCTTTGTCAGGGAAAACGAGGAGGAGGGTCTCGAAATTTTACGGCACAGCACTGCCCATGTAATGGCCCACGCAGTGAAGAATCTTTACCCCCAGGCAAAGGTCACCATCGGTCCCTCCATCGCAGAGGGATTCTACTATGATTTCGATGTAGAGGAACCCTTCAAGGAAGAAGATCTGGTAAAAATCGAAGATGAGATGAAGAAAATTATCGATATGAATATCCCTTTCGAGCGTGTCGTCGTCTCTCGGGAAGAGGCGATACTCTTTTTCAAAGAACGGGGCGAAACCTATAAAATAGAACTTATCGAGGATATTCCTGACAAAGACGTTTCCCTCTACCGCCTTGGGGAATTTACTGATCTTTGCAGGGGTCCCCATCTGCCTTCCAGCAAAAGGGTACGTGCCTACAAGCTTTTAAAGATAGCCGGCGCCTACTGGAGAGGAAATGAGAAAAACAGAATGCTCTCGAGAATCTATGGCACATCCTTCCCTGACAAGAAAGGCCTGAAAAAACGACTTCTTTTTCTCGAAGAAGTGAAAAAGAGAGATCACAGAAGGCTGGGAAGAGAACTCGATCTTTTTTCCATCAACGAAAAGATAGGACCCGGCCTCATCCTCTGGCATCCAAAAGGTGCCATAATCCGGAAGATTATTGAAGATTACTGGAAATCGCAACACCAAAAAAAAGGGTATGAACTTGTATACACCCCCCATGTCGCGAAACTCGACCTCTGGAAAATTTCCGGACATCTTGATTTTTACAGAGAGAATATGTACTCCTCTATGGAAGTGGACGATGTGAATTACCAGATCAAGCCGATGAACTGCCCCTTCCACATCCATATTTTTAAAAGCGCTTTGAGAAGTTATCGGGACCTTCCCATTCGTTACGCTGAACTTGGCACGGTGTACCGGTATGAGAGATCAGGAGTTCTTCACGGCCTCATGAGAGTAAGAGGGTTCACACAGGACGACGCCCACCTCTTTGTCACTCCCCGTGAAACAGAAAATGAAATATTTACACTCCTTGACATGACACTGGATGTACTGAGCACATTCGGGTTCACAGATTACGAGATCTATCTTTCAACGAGACCTGATAAATATGTAGGATCTCTGGAATCATGGGACCTTGCGGAAAAAGCGCTCCGACGAGCACTCGAAAAGAAAGGGCTGGACTATCAGATAGATCCTGGAGAAGGCGTGTTTTATGGCCCGAAAATTGATATCAAGATAAAGGATGTCCTAGGAAGATCGTGGCAGTGCTCAACTATTCAGGTCGATTTCAACAACCCCGAACGGTTTAACGTGAACTATATCGGAGAAGATGGCAAGGAACATCGGACTATAATGATTCACAGGGCTCTCATGGGTTCTCTCGAGAGATTTTTCGGAATATTGATTGAACACTACGGAGGAGCATTTCCTCTCTGGCTTGCCCCTGTACAGGTTGCCCTCCTCCCGATCACGGATACGCATGGTGAATACGCGAGGATGGTCGCAGACAGGTTGAGAGAAGAAGGATATCGGGTTTTCGAAGACCAGAGAAATGAAAAATTGTCCTACAAGATACGGGACGCTCAGGTAAAAAAGATCCCCATTTCCCTCGTACTGGGAGACAGGGAGGTGGAGAATAAGAGAATAACCCTCAGAAAGAGAGGAAATGTGAACCTGGAAGGGTTGACTTTAGATGAATTGTTAGCTTTTCTGAAAGAGGAAATCGAAGGAAAGGAGGGAGACGATAGCAAAAGAAACGAGAATCAATGACCGAATACACTCACGGGAAGTGAGACTCATCGACCCTGACGGAGAACAGCTGGGTATCCTCCCAATCATGGAGGCAATTGAAAAAGCAAAAGAATTAGGACTTGACCTTGTAGAGGTTGCTCCTGGAGCAAAACCACCCGTGTGCAGGATCATGGATTACGGGAAGTTCAAATATATACAGAGCAAACGGGATCACGAAGCAAAGAAGAAGCAAACCATCATCAACGTGAAGGAGATGAAACTCAGACCCCGGACAGACGAACACGATTTCCAGGTAAAGTTGAAACATATACGACGGTTTCTGGAAGAGGGAGACAAGGTAAAGGTTACCTGCCGATTCAGAGGGAGGGAACTCGCCTACACAGACCAGGGGATCGCCCGTTTAAAAAGAATTGCTGAGGAAGCAGAAGACCTGGCAAAAATTGAAAGCCACCCGAAAAAGGAAGGCAGAACGATCATGATGATTCTTGCGCCACATACATCGAAGAAGAAAAACTGATTGGAGGAGAACATGCCGAAGATGAAAACAAAAAGGGGGGCGGCGAAGAGGTTCAAAAAGACCTCGAGCGGCAAGATCAAGTGCTTCAGCGGGAACAAAAGCCACCTCCTTACCCATAAAGGGCGGAAAAGGAAAAGAAGACTGAGAAAAGCAGGAATACTCAACCAGGTAAACGTAAAAGGAATAACAAAACTTATTCCCTACGCATGATAGTTCGGAAAATCAGAAAAAAGACGAAATAGATGAAGGGAGCATAAGAAAATGCCAAGGGTAAAGCGGAGCGTACATTCTAAGAAGAGAAAAAGGAAGATCTTCAAGATGGCAAAGGGGTACAGGGGAGGGAGAAGCAGGCTCCTCCGTACCGCAAAAGAAGCTGTAGCACGAGCCTTAAGCTATTCATACAGGGACAGAAAGGCGAGGAAAAGGGAATTTCGCGCCCTCTGGATTCAAAGAATCAATGCGGGGACAAGGCTCTACGGACTCTCCTACAGCAAGTTCATAAACGGCCTGAAGAAGGCGGATATTGAGATCGACCGGAAAATGCTCGCCGACCTTGCCGTTCATGACACGGAAGCATTCGGGCGCCTCGTGGAAATCGCGAGATCATCCCTGGTATAAAATATTGTCCGGTATCGTAGAAAGAGTCGATATAATCCGGAAAGAATCTTCCCGTCTTATTTCTGATGCCCAAAACGAGGGAGACCTTCTCGATGTCAAGGGACGTTTTCTGGGAAGAAAAGGAGAACTTTCCTCTCTTATGAAACAGATTTCGACCCTTTCCCCCGAGGAGAAGAGAGAAGCGGGGAAAGCCGCAAACGAGGCAAAGAAATCTCTCGAGGCGCTTTACCAGAAAAAGTTCAAAGAGATAAAACAAAACGAGAGGATGAAGGAGGAAACCTCCTCATTTGTTGACGTGACTCTCCCCTCTGCACTTCTCCCCCACGGATCCGTTCATCCCCTTTCGAAAACACTATTTGAGATTATAGATGCCTTTTCACGCCTAGGATTTACCATCTTTACGGGACCCGATATTGAATCGGACTACTATAATTTTGAGGCCCTCAACATTCCCCCCGATCATCCAGCCAGGGATATGCAGGACACTTTCTATATGGAAAATCTTTCCGGCAATATGCTCCTCAGAACTCACACCTCTCCCATACAGATACGGGTAATGGAAAAGTTTCCTCCACCTGTTCGGGTCATCGCACCTGGGACGGTCTACCGCTGTGACTCAGATATCACACATTCTCCCATGTTTCGCCAGGTTGAGGGATTTGCAGTGGACACAAAGATTACCTTCGCAGATCTTAAAGGGCTTCTCTCTGAATTCTGTTCTCATATTTTCGGAGGGGATGTAAAACTCAGATTTCGCCCCTCATTCTTCCCCTTCACCGAGCCTTCCGCAGAAGTAGACATAAGCTGTGTCATGTGCGGGGGGAAAGGATGCCGTGTGTGCAGTCAGACCGGGTGGATGGAAATACTCGGCAGTGGAATGATCGATCCGGAAGTGTTCCGCTTCGTAGGGTACGACCAGGAGAAATACTCCGGTTTTGCCTTCGGAGTGGGAGTTGAGAGGGTCGCAATGCTCAAATACGGGATAAACGATATCAGGCTTTTCTTCGAAAATGATGTGAGGTTCCTCTCCCAGTTTTAAATAGTAAAGCGGAGTATGCGGTGAAAATACCTTTTTCCTGGCTGAAAGAATTCGTATCCATAGACGTCGATCCTTACATGGTGGCAGAACATCTCACCATGGCAGGCATCGAAACATCCTCCGTCGAACATTTAGGAGAAGGGCTCAGTGGAATAGTAGCGGGAAATATCAAGAAAATCGAAAAACATCCACATGCGGACAGGCTTTCCCTCTGCGTGGTAAGCGACGGTCGCGAAGAACATTCAGTCGTGTGCGGCGCAAAAAATATCATCCGGGGAGATACTGTTCCCCTCGCTCTCGTGGGAGCAAAACTTCCAGGAGGAGAAGAGATAAGGAAAGCGAAAATCAGGGGTATCGCATCTGAAGGGATGCTCTGTTCAGAGAGAGAGTTAGGGATATCCGACAACCACGAAGGTATAATGATTCTTCCGGATGGCGTAAATGCAGGCACCCTCATAACCGATGCCCTCTCCCTTGACGATTATCTTCTCGAGGTAGAGATCACTCCCAACAGGGGAGACTGTCTCTCCATATTCGGAGTGGCTCGTGAAATCTCCGCAATTTTCGAGGGACCCCTCAATAAGCCCGACGTCCATTTCGATGAAAAAGAAAGGGAAATAGAGAAAAGCGTCACAATTTGTGTGGAGGATTTTGATTTGTGCCCCCGCTACTCATCCCGAGTAGTCCTCGGGCTCCAGATCGGACCCTCTCCATTCTGGTTGAGGAGAAGACTCACTCTTTGCGGAATACGGCCAATCAATAATATTGTTGACATCACCAACTACCTGCTCCTTGAAATGGGTCAACCGATGCACGCTTTTGATTTACACCATCTTGCCGGGCGGAAAATCCGCGTAGGTCGAGCAGGGGGGAGTGTGTCTGAATTCACCACACTCGATGGGGTCGAAAGAAAAATTGATGACGAAACTCTTCTCATCTGGGATGGGGAAAAACCGGTTGCCATCGCGGGCATCATGGGAGGAGAAAACAGCGAAGTGTCAGATGGTACGAGAGAAGTCCTTTTCGAAAGTGCTCATTTTGACCCCCTCTCCATCAGAAGGAGCGGGAGGCGACTGGGCATCTCAACAGAATCTTCCTACAGATTCGAGCGCGGAGTGGATCCATCAGGAACTCTCTACGCCCTGGACAGGGCCCTTTCTCTCCTCTCGACTTTCACCCCTTTCAAGGCGTGCAAGGGCCATATCGACGAGAAGGGGTGGGTTGATGGAAAACGGTTCGTCTCTTTCAGGCCTGGCAGGGCATCCGAAATTATCGGTCTCCCACTTACAGCTGAGGATTCGAGGAAAGTGTTTCAAGGTCTTGGTTTTTCCGTAAAAGATCAAGGGAAGATTCCCTTGAGGTTCAGATTCCTTCCTTCCGTTTCGACATCGAAAGGGAAATCGATCTTGTAGAGGAAGTCGTGAGAATAAAAGGATACAGTACAATCCCTACAACCTATCCTCCCTCCGGGTCTCCCCAACCATCTATAAACCACGATTTCTTCTCTTTTCTCACAAATGTAACAGATCACCTATCTACTCTCGGTTTTCAGGAGACCATCAACTATTCTTTCCTGTCTGAAAAATTGTATGACTCCTTTCGCTCCTTTTCTCCCCATATTCCTGAAAAAGCCCTGTCCCTCGCCAACCCTATATCCGAGGATACGAAAGTCATGAGACCCACCCTTCTTGCCGGTCTTCTCGGAAATGCCTATACAAAT
This sequence comes from uncultured bacterium, assembly GCA_964587345.1. Lineage (GTDB taxonomy): Bacteria > Desulfobacterota > Deferrimicrobia > J040 > J040 > CAZPLX01. The sequence goes on along the minus strand of CAZPLX010000018.1, from coordinate 308 downwards.
ATTTCCCGGAATCAAAAACAGTTGAAACTCTTTGAAATAGGGAAGATATTCAAAAGCTCTCTCCAGGATAAAGGGTATGAAGAAGTACGGGCAGTGGGAATCATCACGGGCCGCCTCTTCCCGGATTCATGGGAGGAGAAGGAAAAATATCCGACATTTTCCTACGTCAGAGGAATCGTGGAAAATCTTTTCGCCTCCAACGGGATAAGAGAATTTCAGTGCATCCCCGCCCTGGAGGAGAATCTTTACAGTCCGAAAGAGTCCGCCCGGATTGATATTGATGGAAACACAGCAGGATCAATCAATGT